>CAYTDY010000192.1:0-4649 GCA_964436665.1 uncultured Desulfobacteraceae bacterium | reverse complement strand
AGTCAGGAAGGGAATTTTGGAATGCATAGGTATTAACAAAAAAGGACATGTTGGAGGATCAATGTCTTTAGCTGATTTGGTAACAGCTCTGTATTTTTACAAGATGAATCATAGTTCTGATAATCCAGATGATCCCGATAGAGATAGATTAATCCTAAGTAAAGGACATTCTGTTTTGGCACAATATGCAGCCTTAGCTGAATGTGGTTACTTCCCTAAATCAATACTTAAAACAACAAAGACCTTTGGTTCTATATTACAGGGACATCCAGAAATAAGGACTCCCGGTATCGAGGCTAATACGGGGTCTTTGGCTCAGGGGTTATCCATTGGAGTAGGGATGGCTTTAGGAGGGAAACTTGATAAACGTGATTATAAGGTTTATGTTATTTTAGGTGATGGAGAACTAAATGAAGGACAGCTCTGGGAGGCTATTGCTGCAGCAAATGTTTATAAATTAGATAATCTTGTGGCTATTGTAGATCGTAACAAACTTCAGGCATGTGGCCCAACAAAAGAAATATATGATATGGGCGATATTAAATCAAAATTTGAGGCGTTTGGTTGGAAGAGTTTTGAGATTAATGGTCATGATATGAAAGAGATAGTTGAGGTATTAGATGCTGTGGATGAGATTAAAGGAAGCCCATCCGTTATTATAGCTCATACAATAAAAGGTAAGGGCATATCATTTGCTGAGAATGTTACTGGTTTTCATAATACGGCACTTACCGAAGAGCAATTTAAAAAAGCGAATTTGGATATAAATAATATAGAATTATGAGGTGAATTTATATGATAAAAATGAGTAATTTGCGAGAAGCATATGGCAAGGAATTAGTAGCATTAGGAAGAAAAGATGAAAGGATAGTTGTCCTTGATGCCGATTTAAGAGGTTCAACTATGTCATGTTATTTTGCCCAGGAATTCCCAGAAAGATTTTTTGAGATGGGTATAGCAGAACAGAATATGATTAGTACTGCAGCAGGGTTATCATTGGTAGGTAAAATTCCTTTTGTTAATACTTTTGCTGTATTTGCTACTGGGCGGCCTTATGACCAGATAAGACAGGGCGTAGCTTTACCCAAGTTGAATGTTAAAATAGTCGGTTCAAGTTGTGGATTATCTGATTATGGGGATGGCGCAACTCATCAATCGGTTGAGGATATAGCTATCATGCGTTCTATCCCTAATATGGTAATTATCAGTCCTGTGGATGCTGTTGAGATGAAGAAAGTTGTAAGAGCAGTTGTTGAATATCAAGGTCCTGTATATATCAGAATTAACCGAAATGATTTAGCAGTTTTAACTGATGAGAATGAATCATTTGAAATTGGAAAGATAAACAAAGTTGCTGACGGTAAAGATATTACCATATTTGCTACTGGATTTATGGTTTATCAGGCATTGCAAGCCAGGGCAATACTTCAAGATAAAGGTATTTCAGTTCGAGTAATAAATGTGAGTACGATTAAACCTATAGATGTGGATAAAGTAAAAGAATATGCTAAGGATGTAAAGGGAGTCATTACTGCAGAGGAACATAGTATTATAGGCGGCCTTGGTGGTACTATTTGTGAGGCCCTTAGTGATGAATTAGTGAAAGTTAAAAGAGTTGGCATTAATGATAAATTTGGCCAATCGGCAAGTAATTACGAAGAATTAATTAATTATTATGGTTTGACCCCTCAAGCAATTATAGAAAAAGCAGAGGAATTATTAAATTAAGTAAGGTTATGTAATTAATAAAAAAATATAGAATATTAAAAGGAGAAATTAAATGGAAAAAATTGGATTTATAGGCGTAGGAATAATGGGGAAACCTATGTGTAAAAATCTTATTGATTCTGGATATAAATTAGTTGTTTATGATGTCAATGAAGAAGCATTAAATGAGGTTGTAGAATATGGAGCAAAAAAAGGCAATTCACCCAAAAGTGTTGCAGAAAATAGTGATATTATTATCACTATGTTACCTAATTCTCCTCATGTAAAAAATGTGGTACTTGGAGAAAAAGGGGTCATTGAAGGAGTAAAGGAAGGACAGATTTTAATCGACATGAGTTCTATTGCTCCTCTTGTATCCCAAGAGGTAGCAAAGGAGTTAGAAAAAAAGGGTGTGGAAATGCTTGATGCCCCGGTGAGCGGAGGCCAAGAAAAAGCCCAATCGGGCACCCTGGCCATTATGGTGGGAGGTAAGGAAGAAGTTTTTAACCAGTGTAAACCTATTTTAGAGGTTATGGGTAAACCTGTTTTAGTTGGCAGTATTGGAGCAGGTCAGACTACTAAATTGGTCAATCAGGTAATAGTGGCTATTAATATCGCTGCTGTAGCAGAGGGCTTACTCTTAGGGAAGAAGGCAGGGGTGGATCCCCAACGAATCTTTGAAGCTATAAAAGGAGGTTTGGCTGGTAGTCAATGTCTAACTGATAAAGCACCGAGAATGTTTAAGGGAAATTATGACCCGGGTTTTAGAATGAAATTGCATGTCAAAGACTTAAATAATGTTTTAGAAACAAGCCGGGAGTTGCACGTAGCCATGCCTATTTTAGCTCAAGTGATGGAGATGATGCAAACACTTTTGGCAGAAGGGCATGCAGAGATTGATCATGGCGGTTTAGCTTTGTTTTATGAAAAGATGAATGGAATTTCGCTGAAGCATTAAAATAATGAATAATATAATCTTTCGATATAGGGACTGATTTTGCTTTTGGTATTTTTTGGAGTATTCTTCATCAATATGATTACCAGATACCATCCCCTTGTGCTTGGTATTATTCTTGGTCCCGATAGCGGATATTAGATTCCGTTAAGCGCTTATGTAGAGCAGAGGTAGCCTTATTCCCCTTTTGGTAAGGCCCGTAGGAGTCATTTATTAGTCGCTATCCTTCTCATTATTTATAGTGGAGCCCGAAGAACGCTCGAATATTCAAGAGAACAGCATCGTATCAACACTTTAAAACCAAAATAAAAGGAGATAAAAAAATGAGACTAAAAGGTAAAATCGCTATAATTACAGGAGCGGCCGGAGCCATTGGTAGTGCAATAGCCGTTCGCTTCGCCGAAGAGGGAGCAACCGTTTTCCTCTGTGATCTGGACAAATTAAAAGGAGTGGAACTTGAAAAAAATATTCGTTTTTCCGGTGGCAAGGCAACATTTTTCCCAATGGATGTTACCGTGGAAGAAGAATGGAAAAAAACAATCTCCAAAGTGGTAGAATTATCGGGCAGGTTAGATATTCTGATTAACAATGCCGGAATAAATATCCGTAAACCGATAGAAGAAATGGAAGTCGAAGAATGGGATACTATGATGCGGGTGAATGTGAGAAGCGTGTTCCTCGGTATTAAGCACGCGCTTCCGATAATGCGAAAACAAAAAAAAGGAAGCATTATCAACATGTCCTCAATCTGCGGCCTGATAGGACATAAGTATACCCCGGAAGCATATAGTGCGACAAAAGGGGCTGTGACGCTTTTAACGAAATCTGCCGCAGTAAGATACGCTCAGGATCAAGTTAGGATTAACTCCCTCCATCCCAGCACGGTGAACACTCCCTTAATACAAAGGTTGTTTGAAGATCCTGAAAAAAAGCGTGAACGTCTCGGTGAGGTTCCACTGGGCAGAATTGCCATGGTTGGCGATGTGGCGAACGCCGCCCTTTATCTTGCCTCGGACGAATCATCTTTTATAACCGGCGTGTCACTACCGGTTGACGGAGGCTTAACAGCTTATTAAGAAATACACCTCATTGATTTTCAGATATTGTATAATCGGTATTCCTCTTCCATTTGCTTTGCTTTTTATTTCTATCTTCTCATATAAAAATTCATAGGATAGTTTCTCTTTAATGGTATTGGAATTTCAAAAAAATCCGATACTATTAGATAAATTCTTTTTTTAAAAATAAATGAAAGAACATTGGGTCTTCACAAGTTTACAAAATCTAAAACGAAAAAAATCCGCCTATTTTTTTTACACTCTCAATATATATTAATTATCTCCTCTAACTCACGATAAATCTTTTACGTTTCATCACTTATCCAAAAGTTGCGAAAATCGTCCAGTCTGGGGAGCTTGCTAATTCCAAGCCCTTTGGTATTCAAGCTGAAGGGCTTTTTATTTTTGTAGAAAAAGAGGGATTTTCATAACTTATGTAGAATATAAAAATATCTAAAAGAGATAGTCGAAGTATTTGTAATCTTGAAATACTAAACTATATTAGAATTATCTGTAATGATGTGGATATTTTACTTTACTTTATTAGATGGTGTTTTATAAATTATATTATAATAATAATGAAAGGATCTTTTATGAACACAGCATCTATTATTAAATCTAAGCCGATTGCTCCCTGTGGGATAAATTGTATGATTTGTAGAGGTTATTTGTTAAGAAAGAAAAATAAATGCACCGGTTGTTGGGGTGATAATACAAATAAATCTAATTCATGTGTTAATTGTAAAATAAAAAATTGTGACAATCTCCTTAAGACTAAATCCAAATTTTGTTTTGAATGTGAAAAATTTCCTTGTTTAAGCATAAAACAATTAGATAAAAGATATAGTATAATATGAGTGTGTTAGAAAATCTTGAAAATATAAAAAAATTAGGTGTGAGGAAATTTGTTCCAAATGAAAAGATTAGAT
>CAYTDY010000191.1:0-4656 GCA_964436665.1 uncultured Desulfobacteraceae bacterium | reverse complement strand
GAATCCGAAGATGTAAAATCATTAGCTGATCGAATTGGCTCAAACCTCTTTAGGACTGTTTGGGTTGCCTGATAAATCTGAGTAAGGATTTCTAGTGCAAGTTCCTTATCATACATATATTGCTTCTTTCTCAATCTTGGCTTTGAGAAAAGCATTCATCTTTTCTCGGTATCTGACAATGTCGACACCTCTATTTAATTCCTCTTCTAAATCCTGTTTGATGCTAATCAGGTTAAACATGTCCGGGTCTTCCAATTCAACCACAATATCAATATCACTCTGTTCATTCATTGCTCTCTGAGATCCAGAACCAAAAAGGCCAATATTTATGATTCTGTATTTTTTTCGATTTCTTTCCTTGTATCTGTGTAGAAGCAAAAGAATTTCGTCACTGTTCATTATCTTTCTCTCCTATTAATAGTGCTTTTAGAGTATAAGGCTTTTATAGGAAATTATCAAGAAGTTAGACAAAGCGTGGAAAAAACTGGATTTCATAATGAATGGAGTTCCGTAACAACCTTTTTTAGCTCTTCCTCCGCCCTTTTACCCTAAAGGGCTTCTCTCTCCAACTCCTTAACCCTTTGCTCTAATTCTTCATCAGTTGGTTTTCTAGTCATTAGAAATCCTCCAATGAAAGGGTCAAACCTCGACTATTGACTAATATTTCGATAAACCTTGTCTATTAGTTCAGATAATTGTCTGTCTTTTATTATTCTTTTCTGGATTCGTTCATGAGCATGCGATACTGCATCCCCGGTTATCCCACCCAAGTCCTGGCCCAACTCATGAAGACTCTTCTTCGTTACGTGTAACCGATAGCTCATCTCAATCAAAACCTGACGGGCTTCTCTCCATTGTGATCGGGCCTTCACTATCTCCTGCGGTTCTACCCCATAGTCTTGGGCAACGATCTCTGCAATCTCTTTAACTGATATCGTTTTCTGTAACATCTTAATATGCGGATAATCCTTCCTTGGCCATTCTCTCACATCTAAGAATTGTTCCTTCACCCATCCAATGAACCTCTCAGTGCCTAAGATGGCGCTCGCTTTTGCCTTTCTAAAAGGATTCTCTACCTTCCCAGCGAGCCCTTTCACTACAAACTCTCGATAACGTTCCCGCCCCTTTCTATTATCGCCCCCCATATACCCTAATATTTCTTCGTAATGGATAAAATGGTTCCTTCTTTTTAAACTGATATATCCATGCAAGCTGCTCCATATGTAGTTCTTTAAAATCTGAGCTTTTTTTTCAATCGAATTATCCTGGTGTGTGTCGACTCGTACTGGATTTAGGTGAATGTAGCGGCTTAGTTCCAGCAGATACTCATCTGCCTCAACCAGTATTGACTTGTAGCGGCCCTGGTAGAGGTGACCGCTTCGATGATGGCGCAGGTTATAATAGGTAGTGTATGCGGTATTGAATCGTTGCATGAACCTGCTGAGATTTGCCTCAGGGGTTTTCAACAAAAAATGGAAGTGATTGCTCATCAAGGTGTAGCAATGCACTTCCACATGAAAGATTTCTACACTTTCCTCTAATGTCTTGAGGAATCTCTTCTTATCTCTACCGTCCTGATAGATAGGAGCTCTCTCGTTTCCACGACAGGTTACGTGGTACCAGGCTCCTGGATATTGAATTCTCAATGATCTTGCCATCTTTGAAATTTATCTTAATAAGAGAGTTTTGTCAATAGTCGAGGTTTGACCCCTTTTTCTTCTTGACATTTTGACTTTAAAAAAATATTAATTCAACAATTTTCTAAAGGTTTTAAATATGAAAATTTTTAAGTCAATAAAATACACTCCTTCCCCAATTCAAGGAGGATATACAGATAGAATTCTCCAGGTCAACTTGAGCACCTGTACTATCTCAAGTAGTGCAGTCCGGGTTGATTTTAAAGAAAAATACATTGGCGGCAGGGGTTATGCATTAAAACTGATCTGGGATGGTACTACAGCGGAAACCAGATATGACAGCCAAGAAAATATTTTGGTTATGGCTAGTGGACCACTTGGCAATGAGCCTATGTTTCCAGGCACCGGTAAGTTTATTGTGGCCACCATATCACCTTTGACTGATACATTTATTGATTCCAATATTGGAGGTCATTTTGCGCCAATATTAAAACTCTGTGGTTTTGACGCATTGTCAATTTCTGGCATCGCCAAAGAAGATGCTGTGCTTATAGTGGATGGTGACGAGGGCTCCATAAATATCATTGAAGCGCCTGTTTTTGGAGAAGAGATTGATCAGGGAAGTCTTTCCTATGGGGATGCCCTTATCAAATGGTTTAATAAAGGCAAACTTAATGAAAATATAGCAGCAGTGACTACAGGCATCGGGGCGTGTCATGCAAGATTTGGAATCATAAACAGCATATTTTATGATAAGAGGAGAAACCGTATCCGTTCCAAACAGGCCGGCAGAGGGGGCACGGGCACGGTTATGAGGCATAAGGGATTGAGGGCAGTAATTGTACGCTCCAGCCTATCTAAGGTTAAGGCAAATAACCCTATAGATAAAGAAGGGGTCTGGCAGGCAGGATCAAGTCTTAAAAAAGTAATAAGTAAAATGGACCCCCAGCAGCTTAAACTATCAAGCTGGGGTACCCCTATTCTGGTTGAATTTATGAACAAGTTTCACATCCTGCCAGTGAATAATTACCAATATGGAAATCATCAGGATGTCTCCGCTATATATGCGAATGTGTTTCTGGATCAATACTTTAGCAAAAATATACCTGATGGCTGCTATTATGGCTGCAATTTAGCCTGCGCCAAAGGGGCCGAGAATGTGAATTTGACAAGGGGACCGCATTCCGATAGACAAGTTGGGATTGATGGCCCCGAATATGAAACTGCCGGGGCCGTTACTTGTATGGGCATATTCGATCCTCAATTTATCATGGAGTATAACTGGTACTGTGATGAGTATGGGCTGGATACCATATCCATGGGAGTAACAACGGCATTCTTAATGGAGTGCATTCAACGGGGGTATCTGTCAGATGAGGACATAGGCTATGATTTGTCCTGGGGTAATATGGAAGGTGTTGACAGGCTTCTTCACGAAACAGCAAAGGGAGAGGGATTAGGAAAGATATGTGGGCAAGGAGTACTGCGTTCCAAGAGCTGGGTAGCAGAGAGATACTCAACTAAGACAGGTATAAAAAAAGAAGAAATAATGGCTGAGCTACATAAGTTTGGAATGGAAACCAAAGGTCTGGAGTTTTCCATGTATGTAACCAAGGAGTCACTTGCTCAACAGGGAGGATACGGATTTGCCCTCAAAGGACCCCAGCATGACGAGGCCTGGCTCATCTTCATTGATCAGGTCTACAAAGAGATACCCTCATTCGAGATGAAGGCTGCTGCATTGAAATGGTTCCCTTTAATCAGGACATGGTTCAATGCAGTAGGATTATGCAAATTGCCCTGGATTGATGTAAGGCATCCGGATGCCGCAAACACCGACAACCCTTCACAAAACCTTCCAACCCTGGAATATTATGTTAAATATTTTAATGCCACAGTAGGCAGCCAAAAGACCTTACAGGATATCCTGGATGATAGTGAGAGGCTCCAACTTTTACAAAAACTAATTAACCTTCGCCATGGCAAGGGGACGAGGTTAAGTGATCAAATACCACTCAGAGCAATGGGGCCGGCATATTTCAACGAATATGAAGTCCGATCTGATTATTATGGTTCATGGCTCAAAGAGCAATTAGGAAAAAACGGGATCCCGGATGATTCTGAGGCAAAACACAGGATGATTATTAAACTCCGGCAGGAGGCCTATAAAAAGCTCTGTGATGCAGTTTACAGAGAAAAGGGATATACACCAGATGCTGTTCCTCTTCCTTCAACCCTGGAAAGATTTGGCCTGCTTGATGATAAGGCATTGGCCATATTAAGAGAGTTTAGTCTGGATAAGATAGAAAAGCTTACCTCCAAAAAATAAATCATAGGAAATCCAATAAAATGGATCAGAAAAATGTGGAAATAATGAAAAGACCTAAGGTTTACATGAATGAGTCAGAAGGAATAGTTAAAGAGGTAAGAGATAAAAAGGCATTGGTTATTACAGACAGACAAACAATGTGTAGTCAATGTATGGCAAGGGGTTACTGTGAAATGCTTGGTGGTGGAAAAGAGATGCTTTCTGAAACAATAAATCCTATTGGTGCAAAGGTTGGAGACATGGTAAGGATAGGCATCCCTGCTGGCATAGTTACAAAGGCCTCCATGGTTGTCTATATGATCCCTGCAATAGGCCTCGTGGGAGGGGCAGCCCTTGGAAATTATTTCGGTAAATTATATGGTACAGATTTAAATTTATCTACCCTCATTGGTAGCCTGGCGGGGATAGGGGTTTCAATGATTTTCGTCAGGCTCTTAAGTAATACATTAAGCAAAAAGCCATCCTACCAACCAGAGATTATTAAAATCATTAATCCTGATGAGTCTAAGTCATAATGGTTGGAAAACTCAGTCTTTGTTATCTTCTTCAACTGCATCAATTAACAATCGAGAGATATTTGGAACGGCAGAGAGCACTCTGTTCCAGTTCGGTACATGTGGAACATCAAAAGGTGTTTCGAGAAACTGCTGTCCAGCGCTAACGATACACCTAACAAATGCCTCAGCCGAA
>CAYTDY010000190.1:0-4690 GCA_964436665.1 uncultured Desulfobacteraceae bacterium | reverse complement strand
GAGATTGCTTCACATTCGTTCGCAATGACAGAGCGGCCATTTTTCAAAGGTCTCATTAAGTCTGGCTTCAATTGCAAATAAGTCAAGATAATGGCGGATAAGGTCAGCGGGAAACCAACCCATTATTGCTAAAAGGTAGTTCCTGTATAATATATCGTGATATTGATAGTGAGCAAAAAGAACTGCCTTCGATGATGTGGAGTATAAAGTGAAGAGGCTTGTGTGTCAAAGGGAAAAGTGTTGCTGTGTTAGAAAATGGTAGTAGAAAAAGTGGACCTGGATTAAAAAGGGGGGAATTATCGCCAGTGAGGGCAAAATGGGATGTTTCTTGATTCTCAAGTATAGCTCTTAAAGAGCTCTCTTGAGATAATCATCTTTTAAATACTTGAGGTCCCTTCCAGATACTCCATTCCCCTTGCATCCACACTTAGTAGGCTAATGATATTATTTTTAAAGCAGCCCCTGCCGCCCATGATTATTAGCCCCAATTGGCCCACGGACATCACTATCTTGGTGTTATAAAGCTTTGCCTGAGACGAAGTGCTCCTGTAATATAGGTTATTGGCCTGTTTCAAGGCATGGAAGCATAATCCCCGTGCAGCATTGATCTGGATATGCATATCATATATCTTGAAGCTAATATCCTGGCTACAGGTAAGGGAGTGATCGAATTGGATCCTTTTGCGAGAATATTTAAATACCTTATCCAATATCCGGCAACCAAGGCCACAAAATATCCCTGCTATTAATATCCTGCCCTGTAGAATAACTATTCTCAAACTTATATCGTAGGAAGATAAAATTTGAAAGCAAGAAGCATTTAGTTAAAGCAATATTCGACAGGGCATACCTGCTAAAGTAGAATTTTCCCAAAGATTGTCCGGGACATTGGGACAGAAAGGAAAGCAGGCATTAAAAATATTGAATAAATATCATCATTTCTATAACATACCCAAAGCTTAGGGGTTCACAGGTTCAGAGTTCACCGTTCAGGGTTACCTTTCTTTCTTTGACCTTGCTAGTAGGATAGTTCAGACCTGCCCGCCGGACGGCAGGCGGGTTTTCGATGAACCCTAAACCATTGAACCCATGAACAGTTACCCCAAAGCGTAACGATTACATCATTTAAAACAGAGAGATATAATTTAGAAGAGGTTTAATTTATGGACAATTATCTTACTCAAGAAAGGATTGATTTTCTTGCTAATGATTATTGTAGGGGATTTATCAAATATTGTGGGTTAAAAGCCTTAAGAATAAAGAGGGGATTTTTTGAATCAGAGGTTCTCATAAGAAAAAATCATCTAACACAAGATAATTTTATTCATGCTGGATTAATAGCTACCATGGCTGATCATACAGCAGGGTATTCTGCCTTTACAACTGTTTCTGAAGATTTCCGGATACTAACCATAGAATTTAAGATCAATTTCTTTAAACCTGCCTATGGTAGTGCCTTGAAATGTCGCTCTAAAGTAGTTAACAAAGGAAAACAAATCATAGTATCTGAATCTAAGGTATACGATGTAAGGGATAAGAGCGAAAAGTTGGTAGCAAAAGGTATAGTTACTATGATGGCAGTGCCTGCGGAAAAGATAGTAAACGCCTCATTTTGATAGTTTATTTTTATTTCTTTTTAAAAAGGTCCTCTAAGGCCTGTTTTGCCATTGCCTTTCTTCCAGACTCACTTTCCTTTGCCCCCTTTAAAACAAAATATTCGCAAATGTTAGCCTTTTCCTTGTCAACCACCTTCTCAGCCAATACTTCCTTGCACTCATTATAGGATCCAGGGTCATAAAATTTGCATTGGATGCAACAATGGAGATTTTGACCACAATGGGGACAGGTATCATTGCGAGAGGCCCTGCCTTCAAATTCTATCTCTTTATCACAGAAGGCACACTTTATCATTTAGTCCTCCGTTAATGTTAGGCTACAGAAGTTTCTTCAATATAATTTAAAAGGGGAGCTGAGAAGATAATAAAGATTTTTAGCATTAGCCCTTCTTAAGTGAAAGATATTTCAATCATTCTTACTGAAACATTTAAGAAAGGAAGAGTTTTTAATATCCTTTTTTTCAGTTAATTACGAAGCAATACAATATTAAATTTTTACAATACTCTTAGCATGAATGTAAAGAGAAATGCCCTTGTCTTTTCCAGGATAATTTACTAATCAATAATTTTATATCGAATCAAACTGCTTTTAACAATATATCTAAACATCAGAGACATTATCAGGATATGAACTTAACGCCCTTCGGGCTAGATACTGGTTGCTTGATACTCGATACTGGATGCATGAATCTTGATTGTATCTTTATCCAGTCCTGCCGAGGTGGGATATCGAGTATCCAGTATCATTTAAGTAGACATAGCTCATCCTATGACCACAAAATCTTTAAATAAAAATGGAAATTCCTATTCTTTATAGTGATTTGTTGAAAATCCAGAATTGGCAATGAGGGAAGAATATAAAAAAGTAGCAACTCTGGAAAATGAGATTGAGGCTCGTCTCTTGGATTCCATACTTAATCAACGAGATGTCCCCCATTTCATAATATCCTATTATGATACAGCTTACGATGGTCTATACCAGACTCAAAAAGGGTGGGGCTACATAAGTGCACCAGAAGGATACCATAAAGAGATACAAGATATTGTCTCTTATTTAAGGAAAGAATCTAATCTCCATGAGGACTCATAGTAAGATGTTGATTCTAAGGTGGATAAAATATATTGCCTTAATATATGCATATATTTATGTTAATTTAATATCCCTTGGAAATGGTTGAAATCTTTTTTATGCAAAGGAGTTCTTTATGGCAAAAAGAAAAATAAGGATTCTTCTTGGGAAACTGGGAGAGGGACATAAGGAGGCCTTACTATCTCTGGCAAGGAATTTCAGTGAAGCAGGCTTCGAGGTTATATACACAGAATTGCAGGAACCAGATGCAATCGTCAGGTCAGCCCTTCAGGAATCAGTGGATCACATTGGAATAACCACATTGCCTGGTACTGATATCAAGGCATTTGCTGAGATAAGAAGGCTTCTAAAAAAGGAAAATAGTGATTATATAACAGTTACAGCAGGTGGTTTTTTGGATGAAAAAGAAATCCCTCTAGCAAAAAAGATGGGGGTAATGGAATTTTTTGCAAAAGGTACAGGCTTTGAGGAATTGATTGAGTGGTCCAAGAAAAATATTAGACACATTAGGAATGAAAAACTATAGTTAAAAAATTAGGATATTCATGAAAAAAAATATCCACAGGTGCTCTGGGTGTGGAAAAACAGTTGAGAGAAAAAAGATCTTTTTCATTGATGACAGGCCTATCTGTCTGGCCTGTATATATGGAGGAGAAAAACCATTTGAAATCTACCCGATCGGGAAAGTCAGAAATGAGTTAAAAAGAAACGGAAAAGATTTTGGTCTAAGTGGTCCAAAAGGTATGTCCTGCATTGACCTCCTTCCATCACAGAAACGCTTTATGTATAAGTTAGAAGAGGAAAAGTTCTTAACAATTGTTTATTATCTGCATAAAACAAAATCTGTTAAATCGGTCTTTAAAAGACATCTTGATGGAAAGGAGGTTGGAGTTTTTGCCTCACGGACACCAAATAGACTTTCTAAAATCGGTATCCAAGACGTTAAGTTGGTAAAGATTGAAGGAACAACCCTTTATGTTGAAGGACTGGATGCTTTCAATGGCAGCCCTGTCCTTGATATTAAATTGAAGTGGAGCCCCTTGAATTACTGACAATATTTTTATATTCAAACTTACCAATAACATATCCAAGGGATTGAAAGATGAACATCCATATGAAGGAATGCAAGTGGTTTCCGGTATGCCCGATGAAGAGATTTTATAAGGAAGGAATATTATCTAAAAAATGGATCAAACAATATTGTAAGGGCAATTGGCAAAGCTGTAAAAGGTATCACATGGAAGAGAAAGGGGTACCACATCCAGATTGGATGCTTCCAGATGGAACAATCAATGAACAGTTACACAACTCTTATAAAGAAATGGTAGGATGAAGTGTATTCGTATTGTTAAAAAAGTAAAAGTAAGCGATTATAGCTGTCAATTGATTAAGCAGGAGATATAGGATGGGATGGAACATCTTTAGGGTTAAAAAGAAAAGAGATGAGCCGGATGATGATCTTCAGATAACTATAAAGGCAATCGAAAAATTTGCCCCCAAGCGGCATCTCCAGGAAAGGGAAATGTACTATTATCATTATAGACAAATTAGAAAATATCTCAAACCACTGCTTCCTTTACTTATCTATATCTCGGAGAGGGCCGGAAAAAAAGAAAATGAAGAGGTATTTGTTCAGGGTCTTTTTAGGAAACTCAAAAATTTTTATGATGTAAATGATAAATTATCTATCAAAGAAGCTACAGAAGACAATAGCCTTAAAATCAAGTTGCGTGAAATATATAAAATATTCTATGATGATATGTCATTAACTGGGGCAAAGATCGAGGGCTATCTAACAAAGATACCGGATAACTAACATAATAGGCTAGAATCTCCATTTTGGACGCAGATGAACGCAGATTATCAAAATTTTAAACATAAAGAACTAACGGAAAAGATTATTAATATTTTCTATAGAGTTTACAATACACTGGGTTATGGTTTTCTTGAAAAAGTTTATGAGAATGCAATGATGATAGAATTT
>CAYTDY010000189.1:0-4710 GCA_964436665.1 uncultured Desulfobacteraceae bacterium | reverse complement strand
CGATATTATGCAGAAACATGTTCATCAATGCCAGGCGGCGGGCATTGGCCACGATCTCGTTTCCGAAAAAGGTTTGATTCTTCAAAAAGATTTTCTGGCCCTTGTCCAGGTTGTAATTGTTGATCAAAAAATCATATGCCGCCAGGAAAAAACCGCCTGTGCCGCAGGCAGGGTCGGATACATTCCACCATGGCCCTGATCAACGACCTTGGGGTAAAATACTGTCCGGCGCCGCTTTTGACGTCTTCGGCATTTTTTTCAAGCAGGCCCTCGTAGATATCCCCCTTGACGTCCGCTCCCATCATGACCCAGTTTTCCGCATCGATCATGTGAATAATCTTATAAAGCTTGGCCGGGTCCTGGATCTGGTTCTGTGATTTAACAAAAATCTGGCCGATCATACCTTTCTGCCGCCCCAGCGCCCTGAGCAGTTTGATGTAATGAGATTCGAGTTCCGCCCCTTTTAGGGTTTTCAAGCTGTCCCAATTGTATTCAGCCGGGATGCCGACGTTCTTTTTGTAAATCCTGCTGTATTCATCGGCCATCTTGAGAAACAGCAGGTAGGTAAGCTGCTCCAGATAATCGCCGTAACTTACGCCGTCATCCCGCAGGGTGTGGCAGAAACTCCAGACTTTTGAAACGATGTTTGCGGTGTTGTTCATCTTATTTTTTTCTTTTGGGTTGCATAGTATTTTTGCTTCGAGCTTGTCGGTTTACCCGGAATCGTCGGCTTTAAAAAACCTTGTTTCAATAAAGGCAGAAGAATCTTTTTTCTAAAATATTCTCGATGCTTTAATCCCAGTAAGTCCATTATTTCAGAAGCAGATTTTGGACTCTTACAAAACTCAATAATTTTTTCGCTTTTCTCGACTTGCGCGGTGACTTGCGCGGTGACTTGCGCGGTAGTTTGCATGGTGACTTGCGCGGTAGCTTCCTGGGCAAGCGGCACGATGCACTTGAAAATATCCTCCTCGATCAGTTCAGGGTCTTTGCCCCCGGTATAATGACGGCAGTACTTGAAAAGCTTTCTTACGCCGGAACCGAGTTCGTCAGCACGTCCGATCTCCTTGAATTCGATGGAGATGCCTTCCCCTTTCTGAATCAGTTTTTTGATCCCGGCTTGGTTCATTATTTCTTTGTTTTCCTTAATCGTTGCTTTTTGCCATTGCCGGCCAGGCGAGCCTTTTCCGCCTTGATGCGCTCCAGCAGCTTTTCCGCCGAGTTTTCACCGGAAATCAGCTCCAGATGCTTTTCCCGCCACTCTCTTGTCAATTCCCCTTCAAATGCCTTCTTCAAAATGCTCTGCCGCAGCGCTTCCGCTTTTTTAAGACTGTCTTCGATGGTTTGTTCAATCTTGTCGCAGACGGACAGGCGGGATTCGATTTCGGAGACGATGGCATTTTGTTCTTTATATGGAGCTAAAGCAAAAACCAGTTTTTCAAATTTGGATTTATTTCAAATTGGCAATGTGGTTGATGAAGCTTTGTGTACTATTTGATTTTGTAAGAAGGGACATATTGCTTGATAATAAACGTAGTCTGGAACGATATTATCGAATGGAATTATTGCATTTATTTGCTGGTTAAAAGCCCCTTCTTTTCTGATTATTCCAGTTTTACCTATCGTCGCTCCAATACATGTAACAAGAATTGAATTTATTGGTACAACCCTAGCCTTCAGATATCCAACTTCAGAAAGGTTGTCATGCGATTTCCTAACGTTGCTCCCAGCGTTCAAGTCTGTTGGCTTATAGAAAGGATAATTATTGCCATAATTCTTGGGTGATTTTTTGCTGGGCGTAGTTCCAGTTTCAATGTCTGCTATATGCTCTGTTCTTACCCATCCCCATCCATCCGGCAGTTCCGGGAATTCAGCCTGTTTCTTTTCCGCCAGAGGCGGCAGTTCATTCGGCTTTTTGGGCTTGGCGGGTTTCTTCTTGCCGTCTGCTTCAGCCAGTTCGCAGGTCTTTTTCCAATCTTCTAACTGCTTTTGGTAATATTTTTCTTGTTCAGTCTTGATTTGTTCCAGCAGCTTTTCCGCCGGTTCCGGCGGGGTTCCCCCCTGTACCTGTCGAGTGCGCCATTCTTCGGTCAGCTTGCCTTCAAAGGCATATTTCAGCACCGCTTGGCGATAGGTTTTCAGTTGTTCTCGAGCTTTTTTCAGGTTTTCGATGCCGTTGTCGAGTTCAGAAAAGAGTTCCTCTATTTTTTCAACGATGGCTCGTTGTTCGGGGAGGGGTCGGAGTGGAATTTTTGTTTTTTCTATATGTTGAAAATGCCTTGCGTATCCCTTGTCTGGGATCTTGTTTACTAAAACCTTCAAAAAGAATTGAAAAAGTTTTGGTTCGTAACAACTTCTGGGTTTTATAACTTTTACTCCATCTGCACCGGGTGCGAAGTCAAAATTGATAAATTTAATTATTTTCGTATGGTCACCAAAAACAATTACAGGTAACTCACAATCAATCTTTTTGGAAAAATCATTTGTATACCCACCAATATATTTACTACCTTGATCTATTATTGGCAAAGAACCACTTTCTAGGTATTCTTTTTGTTTAACTTTTTTTTTGTTCGTTGATATTTTTTGAATCACATCACTTGAATTCAATTCAATCCAAGATTTTGGTTTAATAAAATATCTAGTCATTTTGCGCCCCCAATGCCTCATTTTTTAAAATCCCCCTAAATCCCCCTTTTCCAAAGGGGGATTTGCATTGCGTTATATCGGGGCCATAAAGGGTTTGCTGTTCAGACTGTGGCATGAAGATTTTTTATAAAACCCCCATCGACTTGTATTGTGTTGATGCCATGGCTGGAATGCTATCGCACCTAAAAATTCGGGCTGCTGACCATGCACTAAACCATCTGCCGCTATATCGACAGCTTTCTTTTCCCCCCCTTTGAAAAAGGGGGGTTGAGGGGGGATTTCCATTGTATTCACAGCCACTCCAACCTCCCGCCAAATCACGGCCATAACCGCATCCATTTCTTTGAGCACCTGCAGGTTATCAAAACGCAGCACCCGCAAGCCCAATGCAGCCAGTTGCCCATTCCGGGCCTGGTCTTTTAACTGATGATCCGGTTTGAAATGCTGAGCGCCATCCAACTCAATCACCAGTTTTGCCTGTGGGCAATAAAAATCAACAATAAACGACAGCAGGGGCTTTTGCCGATAAAACTGCAATCCGTAGACCTGCTTACGCCTGACTTTTCTCCATAGCGCCTTTTCCGCGTCGGTCATGCTTTTTCTTAACGCCTTGGCCGGTTCTTTGAGTCCACGTTTGTATTTTTCCACTACGCCGCCAACGCCTCATTCATTTCATCAATAATCGTATCCATTTCATCGCCGAATAGCTGGTGCATCTTTCCAACGCCGCTCTTGCCGTCAAAGGGGGCGTAATCCAGATCGTCCTTTTCGATATGGACGGAACTGATGATGTGCTCCTTGATCATGCGCAGCCATACCATCTGTTCCTCGGTATATTTCACCGGGCCCGCCTGTTTGTCAAACACCCATTTCTGGAAGTTGCGGTTGACCGTCTGCTCAAACGAGGTGAGGGTATCATCGATGTTGGTGATACGCCGGATCAGGGAAACCAGCGCGGTGAGTTCGTTTTTCGGGGATGTTCCGTTGACCTTTTCCACCTGCTCGTATGCCTGCCAGACCCTTGCCGGGGCAAGGCGGGGTTTGTTCTGCTTTAAGGTGTCCAGCACCTCTTTGATCATTTCATAGGTGATATTTCTGCGGTTATAGGGCTGGTTGTAGAAAATGGAGAGGGCCGTAATCTCATTCTTGTTAGCCTCCATAAAGGTTTTAAAATCAGTTATGATGTCTTCCGCTCTTGCCCTGGCCTGCTGATCCCATCCGGCAAATTTCAGCTCATCGAGGTTGATGTCGTCGATAATCTGCTCATGGGATTTGCGGATGTTTTCGATAAATTCGTTCAATTCACCGCTAAAGGTGTCTCTGGCGCGGTTGATCAATTGTTTTTGGGCATCCTGTTTTTGATCCTCATCGGGCAACCTATCCGGAGCCAGGTTGAACTTTTCTGTTGCGGTTTCGATAATTTTATCCGGATCGTAAGCGTCCAGCAGTTCATGAACCAATGTGTTGATGGTCTTTCCGGCGGACAGTTGCTTGAATTTTTCCCGTTCATCTTCCGTGATCTGCTTTTCCAAACGGGCCAGACGGCCTGCCAGCGACGTACAGGTGTCTTCATCGGTCTGCCCCATCAACACCGCCTGGAGGAGATCTTTTAAGAGAACTGATTTTTTCCGCTCAAGGGGCCGGCTGTCAGTTTTGACGGACCTGCTGACCCCCACGGCATCAACGATAACAAACCCGGTTTTGCTGGTATGAACAGAGGGGGTAACCTTTTTTAGATCGTCATATCCCAGGGTGCGGGTTCCCCTGCCTTTCATCTGTTCAAAGTAATTTTTGGGACATCCCGCATGAAGACCAGACATTCCAGGGGCTTGACGTCTGTGCCTGTGGCGATCATGTCAACGGTGACGGCAATCCTGGGGTAATAATCATTGCGGAAAGAGGCCAGCACGGATTTGGGGTCTTCATCCGCCTTGTAGGTGACTTTTTTGCAAAACGCGTTTTCCTCGGCAAATTCTTCGCGCACGATGCTGATAATATCGTCTGCGTGGCTGTCGGTCTTTGCAAAAATGAGTGTTTTAGGAACTTCATCACGGCCCGGAA
>CAYTDY010000188.1:0-4765 GCA_964436665.1 uncultured Desulfobacteraceae bacterium | reverse complement strand
TCTCACCCTTTTTAAGCTCAAAATCTATCCCTTCAAGACACCACTGGCTATCATAAGCGAAGGAGACACCTTTAAGGATCAACTCTGAGTCCACTGGCTACCTCTCGCCTTTAATAGATATATAAAGAAAGGAGCACCTAAAAAGGCGGTTATTACCCCTACCGGCAATTCACTGGGAGATATTATAGTCCGTGCCAGGGTATCTGCTGCTATCAAAAAAACTGCCCCTCCAAGGGCAGAAGCTGGTATCAATAGCCTGTGATCAGGGCCAAGAAACATCCTCATAAGGTGTGGTACGATCAGACCAACAAAACCTATTATTCCGGAAAAAGATACAACCATACCAGTTATTAACGATATTCCAAGGAATGATATCCACTTTAATAATTCTACCTCTACACCCATCTGGAGGGCAGACTCCTCCCCCCCTACTATGATATTAAGGTGACGAGAAAAGAAATAAATTATGCCTGACACAATTAGTATAATCGGAAGACTGATTGATAGCTGAATGTATTTGCTCTGTGAAAGGTCACCATAGAGCCAGAAAAGCATGGAATGAAGCCTGCTATCACTTGTAGTGGCAATGAAAAACATTATTACAGCCGTAAAAAAGGCATTAATAATTACCCCGGTAAGAAGTAAAGTTGATGATTCCAATCCACCATGACGGCTGCTTATGACCATCACCAGTAAAATAGTAAACATGGCGCCAATGAAGGAAAGAAGGGGTACTCCAAGGTTAAATCCAAGTCCAAAAAAAATCCCTATAATAGCTCCTACTGCGGCTCCACTTGAGATACCAAGAATAAAAGGTTCTGCCAGAGGGTTTCTCAGGAGGGCCTGGAATACAACTCCCCCGAGAGAAAGTGTAAAACCAACCAGGCCCGCCAGCAAAATCCTCGGCAACCGTATTTTAAACAGAATCATCCATGCCGTTTGATCAACTGATTTATAGCCAGCGCACCACGCAAAAATATCCTTTAAAGAGATCTTGGCAGGGCCTAAACTTAAAGAAATAAGGGATATAATTATAAGAATGCCTGATAAGATAAGCCCTGCAGCTATTACCTTTAAAGGGGTTATCCTCTGAATCTTATTATCTCTCATCTAATTCTATGTAATGTCATTAGTCTGTTATATTTATATTACTAAATGCTATTTATTGAAACCTACCAACGGACACCACCCCATTCTATCTCTGGATGTATTAATCTTGCCATCTCTTCTAAGCCCCTTACTATTCTTGGGGAAGCCCTGTCTAACAGGTCAGAATCTATAAGATAAACTCGTCCCTTTTGGACAGCTGGTAAATTAGGCCATCGAAACCATTCCTTTCTGGCCCTCTCAAACTCCCCTCCACGTTCCATTGATGAGATAATTATAATATCCGGTCTTTTTCTTATTACCTCCTCCATGTTAAGTCTTGGATAGGTAATTGGCTGATCCACGGTCATATTCCTTCCACCAGCCAGTTGGATTATGTCGTGGTGTATTGTGAATTTATTTACACTCATAAGGGGCTTTACGTTTATCACCAAAAAGACTAGTGGTCTTCCTTTATCTCTTACTGCTTTCATGACCTTCAGGACCCTTTCTCTAAGACAACTAACCAGCCTTTTTGCTCTATCAGTTATTCCACATATCTCTCCCAATCTCTCTACTGTATCTATGACCTGATTTACCTTTCGAGGATTTACAACATAAATCGGGATACCGGCCTCTTCCAGCATTTCAACATCCCCTCTCTTGTTTCCATCAGCCGTAGCAATAACAAGATCAGGGTTTAGGGTTATTACCTTTTCAACATTTATATCAGTGTAGACACCTACTTTTGGTTTCCCCCTGGCCTCTTTAGGAAAATAGCTAAATCGGGTAACACCTACAAGCCTATCGCCTAATCCAAGAAAATAAATCATCTCTGTAATGCTTGGTGCTAAAGAAATGATCCTCATAGGAGCAGAGCATAAATTCACATTCCTGCCCAAAGAATCATGAAGGGTTGCTGCATGTGACAATAGAGGCGAGGAAAAGAAGAGGAGAATAATTAGAAATATTTTTACATAAACCCTTATATGAAAATACCATCTTAACTGGGCTGATATCATCTTTGGTTGTGCCCACCTTTAGTTGATAATTCTATCTGTTATTAATTATTCGGCCTGCCCTGTCGCTACGTACTTAAATCAAACCGTTAAGTCTATAAGGTGCTATGTGCTTTGATAAGCCTATTAATATTAGAGGCCAGCCTGCCCTGGTGCGACTTCCCTGGCAAATGTTACAATCGCTGTAGTATTTCTGGAGCTTAAGCAGCATAAGCTAAGCATTGCAAAACAGGTCTGGGCCAGGGGTTGCCCTCAACAGATTACCAGCAAAACTTAAAAA
This sequence comes from uncultured Desulfobacteraceae bacterium, assembly GCA_964436665.1. Lineage (GTDB taxonomy): Bacteria > Desulfobacterota > DSM-4660 > Desulfatiglandales > B25-G16 > CAYTDY01. The sequence goes on along the minus strand of CAYTDY010000188.1, from coordinate 2,380 downwards.
AAAGTCCTTAAATCCAAATGGATTTAAGGACTGCACCCTGCTTCCTTGATCCTTAAATAACTGGCTCGTACCGGTAAATATTACCATAGTGGCAGGTCTTCTGACTTCCCCGCCCTTTTAGCCACCTTCCCATCCCGACTTTTTGGAACAGTGGTATATAAACGCTAAAAAGGTTCCCTTTTCTTGTTAAAAAAGAAAAGGGCGGGGTTACAGCGGCGGGACCGTTCCCGATTTTAACAGGATTCCCTATTAAACCCTTTAGGTACCACTAATGATAGGTCAAAGACAAAAATTTTGGCCCTCATTTATAAGGAAAATTTATTAAAATTTCCTCATTTTTTTTCGGAGTCTTTTAGCAGCCTTTGCCTGTTTCTTTTTTTTCTGCACACTCGGCTTGTCGTAAAACCTTCTTTCCTTTATCTCCGAATAAAAACCCTCCTTTGAAAGCTTTCTCTTTAGATCTCTTATGGCCTTTTCTATTTGATTATTATATACAATTACTTTCATAAAATTAATTCTATCTGGCTAAGCGCTCGCATCGCCTCTTCTTCCAGGGTCTTAGCCCTTTTATAACTCACCCCCTTCTTTTAAAAGTATACTCTTTAAAATTCTTTTCTCCTCTTCTGATCAATGCCGCAACGAAACCTGATTATATACGTGGCTGAGTAATTGTCAATATATTTATTTTCCTGTTAAACCCTCTCCAATCTCACAACAGATTCTATATGATATGTGTGTGGAAATAGATCAATTGGCTGAACCTCTTCTGCCATATACCGCTCTTTTAATAAGGCGATATCCCTGGCCAATGTGGCAGGGTTACAGGAGATGTAAATTATCTTATCAGGTAATAGTCGAAGTATCTGGTCTATCACTTTTCTGTGCATCCCTGTCCTTGGTGGATCAGTAACTAATAAATCTGGTTTAATATTAACTTGAGACAACAACATCCTCACATCCCCACATAGAAATTTACAGTTATCTATCCCGTTCAACTGGCAATTCCTCTTTGCGTCTGCTATTGCACTATTTGATATATCCATCCCAATTATCCTTAAAGCCTGGGTGGCCAAAAATATAGAAACCGTACCTATCCCACAATAAAGATCAAAAACAGTCTCCTTTCCTGTTAAAGAGGCATATTCCTTTAACGACTGATATAATCTCTGGGAAAGAGGGGTATTGGTTTGGAAAAAGGAATTTGCAGATATCTCAAAGGTAAACGTCCCTATTTTCTCTCTGATATTCCTCTCACCTGCTAGAATTTTTTCCCGCTCGCCAACTGCTGTCCCACCCTTTCTGGTATTGATATTATTTACAATAGAGGTAATTTCAGTGAATCGATCCTTCAGGATTGAAGCCAGGGCCTGAACAGGGGGATCTTTCTCCTCGCTTGTTATGACATTCACCATCCATTCATTGAAGGCATAGGAATAGCGTAACATCAGGTAACGCCAAAATCCCCGATGACTTTTAAGCCCATAGGCAGGCACTCCACTATCCACCACAAATCTCCTTACCTCCCTTAATATTTCATTGCCCTTTTCTTTCTGAAGAAGGCACCCCTCAATATCTATGATCTTATCAAAGGTACCAGGTATGTGAAGACCAAGGGCAAAATCTCTATTATCCCTCTCCTCCTCTCTCTCTTTTGGTAACAACCATCTCTTGTCTGAAAAGGAGAATTCCATTTTATTTCTATACCCAAATATCTGGGGAGAGGGTAAAACATGGTGTATCTGAAAATTAGAAGCCTTACCAATATGGTTAAGTAAATCCTCAACAAAGGTATGCTTGTATTCCAACTGTTTTTCATACTTAATAATTTGCCAGTTACAACCACCACAATAATCGCTGTAAGGACAGGGCGCAATGATTCTATGCGATGAGGCATTTAATACTTCTAAAACCCTTGCCTCGGCGAAGTTTTTTTTAACCCTGACCATTTTTGCAGCAACCCTGTCACCCGGGACAGTGTTGGCCACAAAAATTGCCATGTTATCTAAATGGGCGAGTCCCTTGCCACTGTAAACAACCTTTTCTACTGTCAGTTCTATAGTATCGCCTTTTTTTATATCCATTTTCCTTATAAGTGCCCGCCCGCCTCGTCCCGCAGAGCGGGACGGGCAGTCCTAAAGTGATCTAAAGTGCCTAAAGTGATCTAAAGTTGGCGGCTTCGTAAAAAGTCGGTTTCAGTGAATGTGTCATTTCGACCATAGGGAGAAATCTTATATTTTCAGCATGTTAAACCGAATAGATTTCTCGCTTCGCTCGAAATGACAAGGTATGTGGACTTTTTACGAGTTTATCAAAGTTAATATTTTCGGATCATCTCCAGATTAGTTGATAAAAATAAGGGGAATATTTAGTGATTTCAAAT
>CAYTDY010000187.1:0-4812 GCA_964436665.1 uncultured Desulfobacteraceae bacterium | reverse complement strand
GCATAGAGTTTAGAAAAGCCATTCAAAACAAATGCCTTATCTGTATACTCTAAGATCGTGTGCTCTTTACCTTCATATACCAGGCCATGATATATCTCATCAGAGATGATATATGTCCCAAGATCAGCGATACGTTTCATTCTATCAGCTGAAAGGAGATTTCCGACAGGATTTGAAGGTGAGTTTATTAGGATTCCCTTCGTTTGGGGTGATATCTTTTGGGCAACATCTTCTGGACGGAATTGAAATCCATCATCCTCTTTAGTATTGACAAATATGCAATTTCCACCAACATATTTGATAATATTAGGATAGCAAGGATAATACGGATTAGAGACAATAATTTTATCTCCCGGCTCTAAGAGAGTCGAAAAGATCAATAACATTGCTGGCGATGTACCAGAGGTTACAATGACCTGCTCAGGGTTTATATGAACACCATACTTCTCCCTGTAATGGTGACAGATGGCATCTCTTAACTCAGGTATTCCTTGAGAGTGAGTATAGTGGGTTTTCCCTTCCCTGATGGCCTTAATCCCGGCTTCCTTTATGCATTGAGGTGTATCAAAATCTGGCTCACCTATCTCAAGGTGAATGATATCTTGCCCCTGCCTTTCAAGGGCATTCGCCCTCTCCAAGACATCCATGACAATAAAGGAGCTGAAATCTACAGCTCTGGCTGCAATTATCATAATTTTATTTTATTTTCCCTAACAGGCGTTTTGCCTCAGGCGAAAAGGCATTCCTTTTGTCTGTCTTTATGGTTTCTTGAAATTTTTCAATGGCCAGAGATGGTTTTTTAATTTTTAGATAAAGCTTACCGAGGTAGAAATAAGATCTAGGATCCTTAGGTGCATGCCTTATAGATTCTTTATAGGCCTTAACAGCTTTATCCCATTCATTCATAGCTTCATACGTAATCCCGAGATTATGGTGGGCCCTGCTGAAAGATGGTCGGATTTGAATAGCCTTTTGATAGCTCTCTATGGCCTTTTTAAATTCACCTTTTCCATGGTATGCTAAACCTAGGTTATTATGGGCAAAGTGAGGTGTAGCATAGAGGGCATTTTCTAAGGCATTTTTGAAGCAATTTATTGCACGATCCCACTCAGCAAGAATTAAATATACAGTACCAAGGTTATTATATGCCTCGGAAAAATCTCGTTTTAATTCTATTGCCTTTTTAAAATGTGTAATAGCTTTGCTATGCAAATTCATGTACCTGTAGGCCAGTGCGAGATCATTTTGTATTTCTGGATTTTCAGGGTCAAACTCTGCTGCCTTCAACAATTCATTAAGGCCACGTGTGAATTTTTCCTGCCCCATAAAGGATTTTCCCAGATCTTGTTTTGCTTGAGCTTGTCTCTTTTTTAGGGCCTTATCCTCGGCACAACCGCTCAAGATAATAGCAAAAAGAATAAAAATCAGTGTAATCGTTGTTTCTCTAAATAAAATTTGCATAGTCAAATTACCTTATTTAATGGATATTCAATTATACCTTCCGCTCCCTCTTTTATTAATTGAGGAATCAATTCCCTGACCCTTTCCTTATGAATCATTACCTCAACCGAGATCCAATTGGATTGGAAGAGATTGGCTATAGTTGGTGAGGTAATACTAGGGAGTAAGGAGATAATTCCATCTAATCGTTCCTTTGGTACATTCATCTTTACACCCACCATATTTTCAGCCCTTAAGGCCCCTTTAAGGAGCAAAACAATCTGTTGAATCTTATCCCTTTTCCATGAATTCTCCCAGGCTTGCTTGTTTGCAATGAGTATAGTGTTTGATTCCATCAGTTCATGGATAATCTTCAATCCATGGGCCTTGATAGTGCTACCTGTCTCAGTAACCTCGACAATAGCATCTGCCAAACCTGTTGCAACCTTAGCCTCTGTTGTTCCCCACGAAAATGAAACTTTAACATCTATTCCTTTTTGGGCAAAATATTTTCTTGTGAAATTAACCAGTTCTGTTGCTATTTTTTTACCCTTAAGATCAGACAATTCTTTGATATCGGAGTCAGCTGATACAGCCAAGACCCACCTAGTAGGGCTCTGGCTCGTTTTGGAATAGATTAGGTCAGCAACAGTGACAACATCTGATTCATTCTCTTCTTTCCAGTCTCTGCCAGTGAGACCCGCATCTATAGCTCCGTTTTCTACATGAATGGGAATCTCCTGGGCTCTCAAGATTGTGCACGTAATAGTATCATCGTTTATTTCAGGAAAATAATTCCGATCAGTGATCGAGATTTTCCATCCTGATTTCTCGAAGAGTCTGAGTGTTGCTTCCTCTAAGCTCCCCTTTGGTATACCAAGTTTAAGAATGTTCATTTTCTATATACCCTCTCTGGATCAAATATTCTTTCATCTTTGATAGTTTCCTTTCCATTCTTATCAATTTTATTGTGAAAACAGCTCTCATATCCAAGATGGCAGGCAGCCCCTCCTAATTGCTCTATCTTGAGAAGGACAGTATCATGGTCACAATCTACGAAAATTTCTTTAACTATCTGTATGTTACCCGAAGTAGCCCCTTTATGCCAGATCTCCCCACGTGTGCGGCTCCAGTAATGTGCTTCTCCAGTTTGAAGTGTAAGTTGCCAAGCCTCGTTATTCATATAGGCCAGCATTAAAACCTTGCCAGATTTATAATCCTGGGCAATAGCCGGTAAAATTCCATCACACTTTTTAAAATCTAATTTGACCATATTCTCTCTTTGGATTTCTAAAATATTAATTGTATTTTTGGATTTGATCTCAAAGATTTATTTTTTTATACAAAAGATCTTTCATATTGTCTATACTGCTTTCTTATAATAATGTCAGTAGTTAGTTGTTTTATATTTTCAAACACTTACACAAATACAAGCTTGTATGTAGTCTTTTTTTCTCTATTTTAAATTAATTGATTTTTAATTTTTTTCAACAGACAACGGACAACTTTCAATGGACATTACTTTTTTGGAATTATATATTATATTTTTTTTAAAAGATATTTAAAAGGTATAATTATGACAGAAAACGTAGTTAGGGAAACAAATTTTCCCAATTTAAAATTAGTCAATCGCGGAAAGGTCAGGGATATATATGAAGTAGGGGATAATTTACTTATAGTTACTACTGACCGGATGTCGGCTTTTGATGTAGTTATGGATGATCCTATTCCAGATAAGGGAAAGGTCTTAAACAAGATATCCGTCTTCTGGTTTGAAAAAACCTCAACCATAATTGATAATCATGTAATAACTGCTAATCCAGAAGAATATCCTGAATCTTGCAAGCCTTATAAAGAATATCTTGTTGGTAGGAGTATGCTGGTCCATAAAGCTAAGCCCCTCCCAGTGGAATGCATTGTAAGGGGTTATATTTCAGGTTCTGGATGGCTTGAATATCGGGATCAAGGGAGTGTCTCAAGGATTTCCCTTCCTGAGGGACTGAAAGAATCATCTCAATTGCCAGAACCGATATTTACCCCATCTACAAAGGCTGAGGCTGGAATACATGATGAAAATATTTCCTTTGAGGACGCTGCTCATCTTGTCGGAGAAGATATAGCCAGAGAGATTAAAAGGATCAGTTTAAAAATATACCAATACGGAAGTGATCTAGCCTCTAAGAATGGTATCATTATTGCTGATACCAAGTTCGAGTTTGGGTTTGTGAATAATAATCTTATGCTGATTGATGAGGTATTAACCCCTGATTCATCCAGATTCTGGCCAATGGATGAATATGAACCGGGAAAGGCCCAAAAGAGTTTTGATAAGCAGTTTCTAAGGGATTACCTCAATAGCCTTGATTGGCCAAAGAAGCCACCCCCACCAAAATTACCACCAGATGTGATTCAAATTACAAGAGATAAATATCTTGAGGCCCTTGAGATATTAACTGGAAAAGGCCTGTAAAAAATAGGTTTTTCTTCTCATACCATTACCCTTGACAACACCTATCCAGATGCTTAGCTTTTTAATGATTAATTTCAATCAATAGACAAGAAAGTTAACCATATGAGCGGGATAGATATTAAGATAAATGAAGAAGGGAAAAAATAGAGGATTATAAAGAGGTGGATAAAGAAAGGGAAAGAGTAAAAGACCTTAAAGAGCAGGATAAAAAATCCCGGGGAAAGGGCAGAGAAAAGAAGGCGAAGAGGGTTGAGGAGATGACCAAACAGGAGCTCTTGAAAAAACTCAAGGATACAGAAAAGGAGTCACAAGGAAATTACGATCTCTATATGCGAACCTATGCTGAGATGGAAAATGTTAAAAAGCGAGGGAAAAAAGAGAGAGAGGATTTGGCAAAATATGCTAATGAATCTCTTATCAAGGAAATCCTTCCAGTAATTGATAATCTTCAAAAGGCCGTATCTCACGCAAAAAATGATAATAATCCCTCCGGGTTAGTTGAGGGTATTGAGCTAACACTAAATGGTCTGATGCAGACATTACAAAAAGCGGGTCTTAAAGAGGTTGAGGCGGAGGGAAAACCTTTTGACCCCAACTTTCACGAGGCAATTTCACAGCAAATAGATGATAAGATTCCTTCGGGGCATGTTATAATGGAATTTCAAAAGGGCTTCATGCTAAATGAGCGTTTGATTAGGCCATCGATGGTTGTGATTTCGAAAGGAGATAATAATAAAGTTAAAAATTAAAAGTGCCTAAACTTAAGGAAATAAATCATGTTAATTTTAGCTCACTTATAAATTTGGGCATTTTTTCTAGAATAAATTTTTAAGGAGGAAACAATGAGTAAAATAATCGGAATCGATTTGGGAACCACAAATTCCTGTGTGGCTCTTATGGAG
>CAYTDY010000186.1:0-4879 GCA_964436665.1 uncultured Desulfobacteraceae bacterium | reverse complement strand
TTCCCTCTTAAGCCTTTCAAACTCCTTTAAGGCTTTTTTTGTGCTTGTCTGATCGCGGTCAATTGTATTTATCCTGGCAAAACTACACATACCTTCCTGGTAGATAACATAGGGGATCAATTTGTTCTTTGGGTGAAGTCTTTCAAATTCTATGTATGCCTCAAAGGCCTCTTCAAACTCTTTCTTTTTAAAAAGGGCATCTGCCAATTTTAATTCAGCGTGAACAGCCAATTTACTATAAGGGTACCTATCTTTTAGATTTTGGAAGGACTCGACTGCCTTTTCGTAATCGCCATCTCTAAAAGATGACATGCCTTCACTCATCAGCTCTTGGGGTGACTTCTCAGGCCCCTTTCCTCCAAGGCCGAAAAAAGCACAACCACTAAACAAAAAGATCAACGTCTGAATAAGTATAAATTTCTTGAGTGTATAAGCCACTTTTAATGGATCTATAACTTTAATAAAAAGGTTTTGGATTCTCAGTATATCTTAAGAATGTCAAATGCCAAATAGAAAGGCTTTGACATTGAAGCATTTGGATTTGATTTGTCATTTGGGTTTTGTCATTTGACATTTCCCTACATGGTATGCGGACTATGTACTCAACGCATTATCTTAAATGCTATATCATCTATAAATATTTTACATTAGCTTGATCATAGCTTTTTCAATATTTGCCTTTCCTACAGCCCCCACAATTGTATCTGCCAATTGACCATCCTTAAAAAGGAGTATTGTTGGGATCGCCCTGACTCCATAATGATTAGCGGTCATGGGATTTCCATCAACATTCATCTTGGCTACCTTGAACTTTCCATCATATTTCTGGGCAAGTTCCTCTACCCAGGGACCGGTAATAAGGCATGGCTGACACCATGGGGCCCATAAATCAACCATGGCTGGTAAGTCAGATTTGATGATCTCATTCTCAAAATTACTATCATTTATCTGTAAAAGTTCGCTCACCTTTATTCCTCCTTTTAACCTTTCTTTTTATGAAAACTAATATCGACATTCCACTTTGTCAACCTGGAAGATTTTTGGAAGATTTTTTTAATTTGAGGAATCTCTACAACCCTGGGGCGAAGCCCCTAAGTCCAGTCCATTGATTTAAAGAACTACAAAGTAGAAATTGTTTTAAATTGACTAATGAAGACCAATGAAAGAAAATAGCTATACCTATTAAACGTTAACTGTTATCCGTTATCCATTTACCGCTGCCAGAATCTATCATATTTCGGTGAACAAAAAACGGTGAACGGGTAACGAAGTGTAAACGGAGGACATCGAATTGGCCAGGCAAAAAACTATATTTGTATGTCAAAATTGTGGTTATAAGGCCCCAAAATGGTTGGGCAGGTGCCCTGATTGTGGTACATGGAACTCATTTGTAGAAGAATTGACTGAAATAGGCCGCCAGGATAGAGTCACAAGGCCACATCCCTTAGATAGGCCTCAAAGGATTGATACAGTTACCCTGAATAAAGAGGTCAGAAATAAGACAGGGCTGAGTGAGTTTGACCGGACCCTTGGGGGAGGAGTTGTTCCAGGGTCCCTAATTTTGATTGGAGGAGACCCTGGTATTGGTAAATCCACTCTGATTTTGCAGGTTGCACAGAGGCTCGCCCAGCAAGGCCTTAAAACACTCTACATCTCAGGTGAGGAATCGGTTCAACAGATAAAGATGAGGGCAAAGAGGCTGTCGGCTGACTCCTCTGAACTTTATTTATTAAGTGGAACATGTTTGGAAGATGTTATTGATAGGCTTGATGAACTTGCACCCCGAATTATAGTTATCGACTCTATCCAGACAATCTTTACTGAATCTCTCGGTTCCGCTCCAGGCTCTATCGGCCAAGTCCGGGAGGTTACGAGCAGGCTAATGAGCCTGGCAAAAAGTTCCGGAAGAGCCCTGTTTTTAATCGGACATGTAACAAAAGATGGGGCAATAGCAGGCCCAAAGGTTTTGGAGCATTTAGTAGATACTGTGCTCTATTTCGAAGGGGATGGATCACATGTTTACAGGATTCTCAGGTCTGTAAAAAACAGGTATGGCCCCACTAATGAGATCGGGGTATTTGAGATGAAGGATAATGGCCTGCATGAGGTTGGTAACCCATCACAGATATTTTTAGAGGAAAGGGATAGTGATGTTAGTGGCTCTATAGTTATTTCCTGCATGGAAGGATCCAGACCATTACTGGTAGAAATGCAGGCCCTTGTTTGTTCCAGTTCCCTTGCTATTCCACGGAGGACTACCATTGGTGTTGACCCAAACAGGGTTTCTCTGCTTGTTGCAGTTCTATCTAAGAGAGGTGGCATTAATCTCTCTGATAAGGACATATTCCTAAATGTGGCTGGCGGGATAAAGATAGATGAACCTGCTATTGATCTTGGAATCATCTCCACCACTGCCTCAAGTTTTCTCAATAAACCCATTCCGAGAAACACTGTTACCTTTGGTGAAGTGGGTCTCTCAGGTGAGATAAGAGGTGTAAGCCAGGCTGAGCTAAGGCTAAAAGAGGCTGTAAAATTAGGTTTTTCACGATGTTTACTTTCAAAAAAAAGTATAAAAACACTGAAAGGCAAGATAGACATAGAGCTAATTGGAGTCTCATCAGTCACGGAACTGCTGGAGGCCCTCTTTTAAGGGACACAATGTTAAAAATAAATGAAATCTTTTATAGCATACAGGGGGAAAGTACGTTTGCAGGGTGGCCATGTATATTTATTAGGCTGACAGGCTGTAATCTAAGATGTAAATATTGTGATACGAGATATGCATATGAAGAAGGGAATGATATTCCCCTTGAGACTATACTCGCGACGGTGAAGGGATTTGAATGTAACCTGGTAGAGGTGACAGGCGGGGAGCCCCTTATCCAAGAGAAAACACCTGATTTGATATCAGCCCTTATTAAAAATGGCTACACAGTGCTTCTTGAGACAAACGGCAGTAAGGATATCAGCAAGATAGATAAGAGATGTATCCGGATTGTTGATATTAAATGTCCATCAAGTGGGATGGAAAAAAATAATTACTGGAAAAATCTGGAATATTTAACTCCCCATGATCAGCTAAAATTTATTATTGCCCTTCGCAAAGATTATCTCTATGCAAAGAAGGTATTAGATAATCCAGCCATAAAGGAGAGAAAAGAACTAACGGTTAATTTTTCCCCTGTATTTAAGAAAATGGATCCCAAAGAGTTGGCCAATTGGATACTTGCAGATCATTTACCAGTCAGACTTCACATCCAATTACACAAATATATCTGGGGACCTGATAAAAGAGGGGTTTAAAATGTCTAAAAAAGGTGTTGTACTCGTAAGTGGCGGCCTGGATAGTACAACAATTATGGCCATAGTAAAACATGAGGGATATGATATATATGCCCTCTCTTTTGATTATGGGCAGAGGCATAGGCAGGAGCTTGAGGCAGCTCAGAAAGTTGCCAAACATTTTGGCACAAAAAGACATCTCATCCTCCGCCTTGACCTGGACACCATTGGTGGCTCTGCCCTGACAGCATACATCCCTATCCCTCAGGGGAGAAAACTAAAAGAGATAGGTTCAGGAAGTATACCGATCACCTATGTTCCGGCAAGAAATACTATCTTTTTAGCATACGCCCTTGCCTGGGCAGAGGTTCTGAATGCAACGGATATTTTTATAGGTGTTAATTCAGTTGACTTTTCTGGTTACCCTGATTGCAGACCCGAATTCATAGAATCCTTTCAAAAAATGGCCAATCTTGCCACAAAGGCAAGTGTTGAGGGAAAGGGTATAAAGATTCATACTCCCCTGATACATATGACAAAGGGAGAGATCATAAAAAAAGGGATTTACTTAGGTGTAGATTATGCAATGACCCTTAGCTGTTATAACCCTGGAAAAGACGGCCTGCCCTGTGGAGAGTGTGATAGCTGTCTTTTAAGAAAGAAAGGTTTTGAAGAGGCAGGCATTACTGATCCTTTGATTAAGGAGTATCCAGACTTGTGAGAGGCATCAGTTTCAATATTATGAGCATTATTGACAAACATATTTAATTTATTACATAATTTCAATAAAAAATTTTATTTGCAGTAATATAACACTGCATATAGGCAGTATAATTTAAGGTTAGGCATGCTTGATGTAAAAGTAAAATAAAAGGGGAAACAGATATGGGTGATAAGGGGAAAAAAGATAAAGGCAAAAGGGAACAGCAGAAAAAGGCCCAGCTTAATCCAAAGGAAAAACGAAAATTGAAAAAAGAAAAGAAGAAATAAATGGGGCATAAGTAATTAAGTATTCAGATTAAATGGGAATTTGCCTAACCCGTCAATGCACTTGACCTCTATTCCGCTGGCGCTCTATAGAGGCAGGTGATCTCCATCGTTCATAACTATAGGGGGAACGCAGAATGTTTAATAAGACAGGCAAATGCGCAAAATTAATTCTACTTTTTTCTTTTTTAGCCTCTCTTAATTTGTATTCCAGCGAAGCTCGATCCAGCCAGCAGGATTATTGGCCTACTGAAGGATGGAGAACATCCACGCCTGAAGCGCAGGGAATGCGTTCCGATGTTTTAGCAGACATGCTGAGCCTTGTGCAGGAGAAGGGATACAAGATTGACAGCATAACGGTTGTTCGTAATGGCTTTCTCGTTTCTGATGCGTATTTTTATCCCTTTCGGAAAGGAATGAAACATAGCATCCATTCCTGCACCAAGAGCATCATCTCTATATTAGTCGGAATCGCACTGGACAGGGGCTACATAAAAAACATAAACCAGTCGGCTCTTTCCTTTTTCCCCCACAAAACCATTGCAAACCTGGATAAACGGAAAAAGGCTATCACCGTGCAGCACTTGCTGACGATGAGTTCAGGGCTTAA
>CAYTDY010000185.1:0-5010 GCA_964436665.1 uncultured Desulfobacteraceae bacterium | reverse complement strand
ACATATCGGCATTTCTTCTCCGCATCTCAATGACCCTATCTATCTTCTCAAGCTGGGCAATGCCCAGGGCCGCAGTAATATCTGACATACGAAAGTTGTAACCTAGCTCAACATAGTCCATGTATTCAGTCGAAGAGAAATAGTTGGAATTCTCTAACCTGCCATGGGACCTTATGAGCTTGAGTTTCTCATGTATTTCTGCAGAATCAGTAACTATAGCTCCCCCCTCACCTGTGGTAATCACCTTATTGGAGCAGAAGCTGAGGATAGCTGCATCACCGAAGCTACCCGCTTTTTTACCGTCAACAGAAGCGCCAAGCGATTCGGCAGCATCCTCGATAAGAATTAACTTATGTTCTTGGGCAATCTTTTTTAATTCCTTTATTATACAGGGACAGCCACCATAGTGTATGGGAATAATAACTTTTGTCTTGGCAGTGATTTTGCGCACGACATCTTGGGGGTCTAGCCCTAAAGTCTTCTCTTCTATATCAGCAAAGACCGGTTTTGCTCCTGCAAAAAGAGGCGAGTTTACTGTTGCGATAAAGGTAAATGAGGGAACGATAACTTCATCTCCTGGTCCGATTCCACAGGCTAACAAGACTGCGTGAAGAGCTGAAGTCCCTGAATTGAACACAAGTGCATATTTCGTACCCACGTACCGGGAAAGCATTTCCTCAAACTTCTCTATGTTAGGACCGATTGCCCAAAACATACCCCTCTGGATGGCTTCCTTTACCATCTCTATGTCTTGTTCATCCCAATATATCTTGAAGAGGGGAATCTTCCAGTTCATTTTCAATCACCCTGAAATCTTAGCACTGAATTCTTTCTTAAGTATGCCCATAATAATCCGGTCTTCATACTTTCCATGAATCAAATAGTCTTGCCTAATTAATCCCTCCCTTTTAAAGCCAAATTTTTCGTAAAGCCTTATAGCTCTCTTGTTGAACTTAAACACATATAAATATACTTTATTCAGGTTTACTTCATTGAAACAATGATTCAGTGCTATTTGCACTGCCTCTGTACCGTAGCCCTTGTCCCAGTAATCCTTTTCACCTATTGCTATAGATAACTGAGCTTTCCTATTCACCCAATCTAGATCTATATAAACATAGCCAATGGCTTCCTGTTTTTTTGTTTCTATAATCAGGGCTTTCCTAGATTCATTCTTTGTTAGCTGCTCGAACCTTGCTTCCTCTTCATACATAGATACAGGAAATTGAGGTCCAACGAAGTCCCTAAGGTCCGGGTCATTTGCCCATTTCGTCATCTTTTGCATATCTGTTCTTTCTATCGCTCTTAGATTTAGTTTTCTACCTTTTATCATTCTTGAACGCCCCCCTCTCTTCCTATCTCCTGTAAATTGGGAAATAGTCAGATTGTATGACATTTTCATGTTCTTGCTCACCGTAAAGATCTCGTGCTCTACAAAGTCTTTCATATACGGTCTGGTTATGCACTCTGCCATAAGTATAGAAGTCAGCGGTGGTTTTGGAAAAAGACGATTTAAAATGAAACAAACTGTCATTTTCTTCGTAGCCGCCGCCCAAATTAAAAAACTTAAATCCTCGTGACTTTGTCCACAAAATCGCTTCATATATTAGTAAATTATTAGGAGAGAGAAATAGATAATTCGCATCCGAACCCGACAAGTAATAATGTGCCAGATTGCCTCTAAAAAGAAATAATGAAGCTGCGATTACTCGGCCTTCGTACCAGGCGCTAAATAGCTTTACGTCCTCACCAAGCAATTGGCAAGTATCATTGAAAAAATCTCTGGAGAAAAAGTATGCCTTCTTCGCTTTGTTTCTTTCCATAGTCGCGGTATAAAGCTCGTAAAAGGCTTCAATTGCATCCTCAGTATTGGAGCAACGAATCTCTACCCCGCTACGCCTAGCTTTGGATACCGAAGATTTATTGCCTTTGGTCATATTTTTCCAAATTTGCGATTCCTCTTGTTCTAGCTCAAGGTAAACTACACTGGGTCTTTTTACAATGTTGATATCAGGGAATTTCGTTAGGACAAGGTGGTTTTTGAAGAAAGGATGGAGCCGGGCAAATTCGGCTATTATGTTATTCTCGACGCAAAAATTATGAAATTCATTTAAAAACGACTGCCACAAGCTCGCTTCAAGTTCAGAGTCATCGATATGGGCTAGAGGTCCACTATATCCGTAAGGTGAAATAATATCAAACCAATTCTCGGATTCGTCGCCAAGGATGCTGTAAAAGGGCAATTCGCTTATGTTCCTCTTAAAGAAAGGATAAACAATGGAATTCCTGTCGTTTCCAAAAAAGAATAAGAATGCCTCCCCACCAAAATCTCTTCTTGTTTCCCCTTCAGTTCGTTCAAAAACCACAGCATACTCGGGAGTAAAGAAGACGTCTCTCTGGGGATATCTATGGACCAGAGTGCGCCATTTTTCCAAATCTGCACCCTTTGTGCTGAATATCTGCGAATAGAATGTTCTCATAGCTGGTCAACACTGCTCCGTTTCACGGTCTTGGATATAATTGCATCTATCTCATGTATTTCTTTGAGTACGTAATCCATTTCATTTAATCCATATCGTTGGTCAATAGGAATAGTTAAAATATGACGTGAAATGTCCCAAGAAAGCCCGAATTCCTCTTTACTTATATCCAATGGCAGATTCCAGTGAACTGGGGGATAAATCTTACGCTCAATTAGGTTATGCTTGACGTAATCTCTATCCTTCGAAAACACTGGAAATCCTAAAGGGCACACATTAGCGGGTAGTTCACGAAACACAGGCTGGATTATATCTGAGCGCCAATTATCAAGTAGATACTGAAAATTTCTCCTTCGCTTCAAGATTATATCATCGAAATCAAGCTTGTATAAGACTCTTTTAGATAAAGATGAAATCTTAGCAGGTTTAGGGTATTTGTCAAGCATCTTGTCTGCTGTCGTAAAAATGTACAAAAATACGGGTTTGGGCACAAGATGCGTTTTCAGGTACAGGTTTTTCAAATTCATCCCAAGATAACGAAACCAAAGATAGAAAAAATGGCATAGTGACGCCGTTGACCATTTAGAGTCATTGCCTAGTCCTTCCCTATTAATCATAAGTAGTGATCCATCCAAAACGGGCAAAAATTTCCTGAAGCTGGTAAAAGCTAAGTCTCCGGAACGGCCAAGGAACTGGCCGTTGTATTTAGTTAAAAGCGATTGCGCTGTATCTTCTATTAAGTACATGGAGTGCTCTTTAAATGATTTACGTATTTCCTCGACCGGCTGGCGATAGCCAAAATAATGTATGACCAATAGTGCTTTGGTGTTTCCCCTTATTTTCCCCTTGATATCATCAATATCCGCAACTAACTTTCTATTTACTTTATAGAAGGTGAAATTTACGCCTTCTTTCTGAAAGGGTATCAGCACTTCTTGACCTAGGTAGGCAGGCAGAAGCACTTCATCTCTCTGAGTAAGACCTAGAATCTGAATTATTAACTTTAGGGAGTCTCTGCCACTGGAAGTTAAGAAATATTTTGAGCCATTCGTTATGAATCTGTCAAACTGATTGCTCTCTTTCTTAAATAGAAACGCAAGAGGTAGATGGAATTCTCCCCCAATCTCTTTCTTCATCTGCTACCTTAATATGTAATTTTTTTCTGTAATAATCTCTCGCTAACATCTATGGAGTTCAGGACTTTAACAATTTCCAGTGCACCGTTCCCTTTTACATCATAGGGATTAGCTGCTTGCTGAAGTCTGTTTCGCAATTCTTTGTCGCCTAAGACTTTCTTGACTGCTTTTACAATCTCGACTTTCTTATGTGGGACATCAAAGACATTTGCTCCTCTATCTCTACCCCTCTGTCTACTCCCTACATTTATAGCAGGCAGACCGAATAATGGGGCATCAACAATTGCAGCACTGGAATTGCCAATTATCACATCTGCAGCTTTCATAAGACTATTAAATAGCAAATAGCGCAGGTTTTCAAAGGTTTTGATAAAAGGGAAATTACTATATTCCTTTATTGCGTCTATCATAGCCCTTCCACCAGCGTCGGAGTTCGGGTAAATAAGGACAGCTTGCTCCTTCAACTCGACCAAGGCTTCCATCGTTTCTCTCATCTGCTCATGAGCTCTTTCAACTTGTGTATTAACGGGGTGCTGAACCACAATCAATATTGGCTCTTTATTATTCAAGCCTAGGTTTCGGCACAACTCCACTTTACCGACGAAATCAGCCCTGCGCATCGCATAAATGCCTAGGGGGCCCACACAATGAATGTGCCTGGGGTTCTCTCCCATCCTAACCAGTCTCTCAGCATGCTTTGGTGTTGCTGGGAAATGAACATGGGCGAATCGGGTTATTGCGTGCCTGATAGATTCATCTATACCGCCGGTGCAATCTCCTCCATGGATATGACACACTACAATGTTCATATGAGCCCCAGCAATAGCTGCTGCCAGAGCTTCGTCTCTATCGCCCAAGACTACAACTATGTGAGGTGCGATATATTCTAAAGCTTGTGTAATACCTATAATCCCTATGCCCAATCCTTTGACTGTCGTAGCAGTTGTGTCTCCACTCAAGTACATTGGAACTTTTGCATCTATAACAAAGCCATCTGACTCGATTTCCTTCACCGTATATCCGAACTCAGGCATCAGATGCATCCCGGTAGCCAATATAGATAGGTCTAAGCCTGGATGTCTGAGCATATCCTTCATTACAGGGTATAGTAGTCCGTATTCAGCCCTCGTCCCTGTTACGATGCAGACTTTCCTTTTGATTCTGTCGCCCATTCTAAACCATGCCCCAATTCAAGATATAATCCTTCTTAATGTTCCGTCTAGCTTTTCTGCCTACGATCAAGTCTAAATACTTTGGCTCGATTCCAATTCCCGGTCGCTTGATATCAAGCATCTCCTCTGTGATGAATGTTCCCTTGGGAATATCTACCCTCGCAACGATACTGCGTCGGACAACCCTTTTTATTTCCTCTTCTTCTTCGGTCGGGCTTTTGA
>CAYTDY010000184.1:3851-5025 GCA_964436665.1 uncultured Desulfobacteraceae bacterium | reverse complement strand
CCTTTCGGGCACAGCCGGAGAAATTCGATCTGGTCATCACCGACATGACCATGCCTAACATGACCGGTGATGAGTTGGCCAGGGAGCTCATGCGCATAAGTCCCGATATTCCAATTATACTTTGCACCGGCTTCAGTGAGAAAATTACTGAAGACAAGGCCATAGCAATGGGAATTCGGAGGTTTATCATGAAGCCTGTTGTCCAGCGTGAGCTGGCAGAGGCGATACGGGAAGCGCTGGACAAATAGATTGCGGATTAGAGATAATCTTTTAAAACTATAACCTTTGATTCTTCAATTTGTTTCAACTTTACATCATTTGTGATGAATGCATCGGCTTTCACATTAATGGATACTGCAATTTGTATGGCATCCAAAGCTCTAAGGGATGTGTATCGACCACGCAGTTTCCCGGCCAGCTCAGCTATGTCTGAAGAAATGTCCAACAATGAGATATTTCTCCCGGCTTTAAGAAAATCAGAAAATTTTTTCACCAGTTCCTCATTGCCGGTTTCAACTGGTTTAGGCAAAACTTCTACGAGGGTTATTACGGACGAGAAAGCAATTAGTTTCCCTGACTGAAATGAGCTTACGATTTCTTTAGCAAGCGGTCCAAATTGAGGATGGGCTTCAATATAATAAATAATCGGTGCAGTGTCGATAAAGACAGTTTGAATTTAGTCGAGTTCGTCAGAAAGAGTCATATGCGGTTCTCTCGGAGTCTGTTTACATAATCCTGGGCATCTTCTTTGTGCCATAGTCCTTTGCCAAGACCGTATAGTTCTGTCCAATCAAGTTGTTGTTGGATAGGAAAACTCTTTTTCCTTAACTGTCGTGCCAGCGTTTCAATTAGTTTGATGTGTTCATGCAGCGAAAGGTTTGCAGCATGTTTTTCAATTATTTCCCGTGGATTTTTATGCACTTTGTGCCTCCAGAAATTGTTTCCAGATGGTAAAATTTCATTATTTCATTATAGTATAACAATATGAATATGCTTAGTCAACTATGTCAAACACTATGTCAAACACTATGTCAAACAGGGAAATGTAACTCGGATATTATTGTCGCCAGCGGTCATTTGCGAAAACTGCCAGAAAAAGGAAAAAAAGAATCCAAAATCCCAAATCCAAAATGTGAAGGGGGGTAAATAGATGAAGAAAATCCTTATTGTAGAT
>CAYTDY010000184.1:0-3841 GCA_964436665.1 uncultured Desulfobacteraceae bacterium | reverse complement strand
TAACTCGGATATTATTGTCGCCAGCGGTCATTTGCGCAAAGCCGCCAGGATAAAGAAAAAATGAATCTGCAATCCAAAATCCCTGGCCCAGACCTGGCTGACCAAGATGACGTCATGGAAAAAGAGGTATGGGAAGATAGTAAAAGCAACGGTATATCCAAATCGACTCGCGCCAGGGCAGGCCAAAATCCGAGATCTAAAATCCAAAATGTGAAGGGGGGTAAATAGATGAAGAAAATCCTTATTGTAGATGATGATGCGGGGATTAGAGGACTTGTGGACATGACTCTGAGATCAGATGAATACCAAATTTTGCAGGCAGAAAATGGAGAGCAGGCCATTGAAATCGTAAGGGCAGAGAAACCAGATCTGATCATTATGGACATCATGATGCCAGGGGATCTTGATGGGTTCGAAGCCACCCGCATTCTAAAGAATGACCCGGAGACCAAAGGTATCACCATTATTATTTTGAGTGGCAGAGGCCAAGAGGCTGAAAGGAAAAAAGGCTTTGCAGCCGGTGCAGACGACTATTTTACCAAACCCTTCAGTCCTTTGGCCCTGATAAAAAAGGTGGAAGAGGTGGTGGGGTAGTTGCTTGTAACTGGAAACTGGAAACTTGAAACCCTGGCCCAGACCTGGATTAAAGTACCTTTGTTGTAAAACCACGGCCTCCGGTATATTAAAATGCGAAGGCCTGTTCAAGGCATGTCGCACCAGGGCGGGCTTGAAACTGGGGTAAACAATGAAAGAGATCTATGAATTGGATGTCTACAAATTGGCTGAAGAACTTTCCCGTTGGAAACTTGAAACTTGAAATTTGATACTAAGAGGGCTGGGAATGAAACAAATATATGAGCTGGACGTTTACAAACTGTCCGAAGATCTTTCAGATCTCATTTGGTATGCATTTGATGAATGGCCCCAGAAAGTTCAAAGAACTATTGGATATCAAATAATACGATCTTCTGACAGTATATCTGCCAATTTGGCGGAAGGATACGGCAGATACACTCCTGCGGATAGGAAGCTATTTTATCGTTATTCAAGGGGCTCATTCGAAGAGACTAAAGCATGGTTACGCAAGCTCATTCGCCGTAATGTTATCAGAGATGAGGAGATCCATAAATATACACAAATCATTGATGAGCTGGGGCCAAAGCTCAATGCATTCATCAAAAGCACTAAATAAGGTGTCCCCTGTGCTGGACTCTTTTCAAGTATCTAGTTTCAAATTTCCAGTTTCAAATATGAACTTGGTCCAAAACTTAATGCATTTATCAGAAGTACAAAATAACGGGTGCAAGTAGACTATCTAGTATCAAGTATTTAACTATGGAATTAAAAAACCCACAGGCCGGTTTAGTTGATATTGCTCAACTAAAAAAATATGCGCAGGACATTGCTGAGGTCTATAAATCTGAAAAGGAGAAAAGGAAAGAGCTGCAAATTTCCGAGCAGCAGCTTGAGAAATATGCTGATGATCTGAATAAGACCATCTTAGAACTAAAGGCCAGCCATAGAGAAATACAGGAAGCCTACATAGACACTATACATCGACTTGCGCTTGCAGCCGAATATAAAGATGAAGACACTGGCAACCATATTATCCGCATAAGTCGATACTGCACCTTGATTGCTGAAAAACTTGGCCTCTCGGCCAGGGAGGTTCAAAATATACGCTATGCTGCTCCCATGCATGATGTGGGCAAAATAGGTATTCCAGACAACATCTTGATGAAACCGGGCAAATTAACAGACGAAGAATTCGAGATTATAAAAACTCATTCAACCATAGGGGCAAAAATCCTGGCAAATTCAAAATCTAAAGTCCTGAACGTTGCAGAACAGATTGCACTTTACCATCATGAAAAATGGAATGGCAAGGGATATCCGCAGGGACTTTCCGGTGATAATATTCCTCTGACAGGAAGGATTGTCGGCCTGGCAGATGTCTTTGATGCTCTGACTTCCAAACGCCCATACAAAGATCCTTATTCTATGGAGGTGGCCATTGATATTATAAAGAAGGAGCGCGGAGAGCATTTTGATCCTGATATAGTGGATGTTTTCCTGGAAAATAAAGATGAAATTTTAAAAATCAAAGCGGAAGTACATCTGGAAGAGGGTCTCTCATTGGTTGATTTTACCAGGAGTGAAAGAGATCAGTTGGAAGGGATAAATGAATAATAATTCTGACAGAAGAGATTTGGACGGGGCCAAGCAAATTAGGTTCAGTATTGGAAACAATTCTTAGAAACTAAAGAAAGGAGGAGAAAATGAGGATTTCAAGAAGACAATTTTTTACAGGCCTGGGAGGTCTCATGGTAGCCTCTGGTATTTCACGGTTTAAGACCATTGATTCTGCAATGGCTGCTGAGCCAAAATCTATTGGGAAAGGCAAGGTTGGTATCACATGGTTGGGCCACGGTAGTTTTCTCTTTACCTCTGTAAAGGGAAGGAAGATATTGCTTGATCCCTGGATCAAGACCAATCCAAAGTATCCTGCAATATATAGAAAAATTGGAAGTTTTGGCAGCGTGGATCTTATTTTATATACTCATGGACATGTGGACCACTTCATGCTGCCAGATGCAAAAGAGCTGGTAGCTCAATACAAACCAAAGGTTGTGGCCCCATGGGAACTCAGTTTCTTTATCAAGTCCCAGATCCCAGAGGCAAACTGCCAGACCTTTACCCTTGCAAATAAAGGTGCCACAGCAGATTTTTCTGGCATTAAGATAACCATGACAGAGGCCTTTCATTCAGCAGGGGCCCAATTGACTGGATTTGAGGGGGTCAACAGGTTTGTTGGTGAGGCAGCTGGCTATATCATAGAGTTTGAAAATGGATTCAAAATATACCATTCCGGTGATACATCTTTGATGGGCGATATGAAATACATTATTGGAGACTACTACAGGCCAGATATGGCAATACTTCCCATTGGCGGTGTCTTTACTATGGGCCCCAAGGAGGCAGCCTTTGCCTGCAAACTGATTAGTCCGAGATATGTTATTCCTGAACATTACGCTACATTTCCGGTTCTTGTCCAGTCTGCTGATGAATTTATAAAAGAGGTAAAACATTACGCACCGAAAACAAAGACTATGGTCATTAAACCTGGAGAGGAAATCAAGATTTAAAAAGAGGCAGTGGCTTCATGAAAGGTTTCGCTTTTCTTAGAAAAATGGGGTTCTTTTTCAAGATAGCCCTAATGATTTTAGCCTTGCTTATCATCGGTATTGGCACAATCACTGTGGTATCCATAAGGGAGCAGACCAAGACCATTAAGGCAGAGCTGATTGAAAAAAATAAAACCATATCAATACACTTAGCCTCCAGTGCAAAAAATGCATTTTGGTCTCTAAATTGGCTTTTTGTAGAAAAACAAATGCGAGGGGCAACAAGTTCAGAGGATGTTATATTCCTTGAGATCACTAAGCCAGATGGAGAGGTTTATCTTGCTTCTGGTGATACAGAGTGTGTGAAAAATATTCCAGCCTCTGAATTAATGAGCCGGGAAAGACAGATTGTAAAAGATGTGGTTTGTTCCAAGACCGGTGAAATCGCTAAATTGATCATTACCCCCATAAAAATAGGAAATGAGAGATGGTCACTCATAATGGGCCTTTTCCTGAAGCAGATTGAAGAAGCAAAGGAGGCTATCATTAAAGAGAATATATGGTTGGGGAGCATTATCTTTTTCTTAGGTATGTTAGTTTCTTTCTGGTTTGCTCGAAGAATGGCTAAGCCCATTCAGCAGCTTGCGGAGGGAACGAAAGAGATTGCAAAAGGGAATCTTGATTTCAGAATAAAAGAAAGGGGCCGTGATGAGATA
>CAYTDY010000183.1:0-5051 GCA_964436665.1 uncultured Desulfobacteraceae bacterium | reverse complement strand
GAACGTCAGCAAGCTTTAGTTCACAGTAATACAGTTTTATTACAGGTATCTCGCCGAGGTAAAACGAGATGCCCTTTTATTTAAACAAGTCTCTGAGAAAGGGTTAAAGAGTCGGGATAATTTTTTCCGCCTGTTTTCCGCCTTGACACAAAAGCACCTCTTCCTCTATGCTGCGTTCTCCAAAAAGGGAATTCCCATCCAATTAAATGAAAATATTGATTGTTCATTGGTATTACCCGCCCCAAGTGGGTGGAGTAGAAACATTGCTTCAACTGTGGGCAGAACAGTTAGCCCAAAAAGGCCATGAAGTAATTGTTCTTGCCGCTTCCCTTTTTGGGAAAGATGAAATTCAGCAAGAAAAAGGCCCTCGAATTGTGAGGCTGGCCTCTTTCGACCCTGCAAAAACAGAGGGTCATATTCTTTCTCAATTCAGAGAATCTATCCACAATTTATTCGAAGAAAACCAGTTCGATATCATCCATCTCCACAATATGTTTGCTCCCCTTGCTCCTCTGCGGACAACAATCCTCTTTGAAGAAGGGATCAGACATAAAATCCCGATGCTTATGCATTCCCACTGTATGAACGAAAGTCAAATGGGCAAACTTCTGATCTCCCTTTCCTGGGATGATGTCATCTTTGTTAGCAAATGGCACAGGAAGGAAACCCTCAGCTTTAATCTTCCATTCAAAAAAACAGATATAATTTATAATGGGGTCAGGGTTGATTATTTCCAAAAAGAAAAGGGCAACGGGGAAAAAGTTCGAAAACAAATCCAGGCAGGACCAGAAGAAAAAATTCTGTTTTGGCCTTCAAGAATAGTCAACCCCGATGGAAAGCCAACAGCAAGAAAAAGACTTGATACACTTCTTAAAGCGGGGGCTAGAATCAAAGAAAAAACGGATAAATTCAAGATTATGCTCATGGCCTCTGCCTATGGCGATGAAGCTGTTCAAAAGAAGCATTTAGGAGCCTTCGATGATCTGATGAAAGTAAATGAGCTTTACCAAAACATAGTCCTTCTCGATACCACACACAGCTATACTTTTATGCGAGATACTTATGCTGCCTGCGACATAATGTGTCTGCCTTCTGTTAATGAAGTCTTCGGCCTTGTTTTTATCGAAGCCATGGCTATGGAAAAAATCGTCATAGGAACAAAGAGCGGAGCGCTCCCTGAGATCGTGGATGATAGGGAAAACGGTTATCTCATTGAACCCGACAATGATCGACAACTGGCGGAACTCATTTTGAATATCTTTGAATTAGATGAAAAAGAGAAATCGACAGTGGGAAAGAGTGCGAGGGCTAAAGTGGTTGAAAACTTTTCTTTGGAAAAGATGATTGATAAAACAATAAGAATTTACAAAGAGTTTGCTCCTCTCTAATCTGTGTATTTACTAAGGAATGTCTCAACCCGAAAAAATATATTATCTCCTAAGTCTATTAAGATCAACGATTGTTAGACCATATACTGGTCATTATAATTTATCTAATAAACCTATCATCATCCTGGCATTGGTAATGGCCTGGGCTTTTCTATGATTATTAAAGAATATAAAAATCTTCTCTGTCTGCTCTGCTAATTTATCAATTTTAGGAAGCCACTCCTCAAGCTCATCTTCACTATAGAGATAATCGTATCTCTCTTTTGCATCCCCTGTATACCATTTCGAGCGATTACGACCGTGAAACCTGATATAGCCAATATCAGAGGTAGCCAGCGCGACTGGGGGCAGAAGGCCTCTTAATGAAGGCTCGTCAACACAAACAAAACCACCATTAATCTCCTTTAAGTTTTAATAAACATAATCCATTAACAATTACCTTTGACTAAATTCCACACATAATGGAATTGTATTTAATCCCCTGATAAGTGATTCCAGGTAGACCCTTGACTTCTGGGTATAATGAAAACTCTGAGGGAATTGCAGGAGTATGGCACCGAGCTTCTTGTCCTCCCAAAAGGGGACCAGAGAATCCTTAAATTGGGTTAATATATCAGGCATTGATTGCTCTGTAATCTCATGGGTAAGCCCCCTAAAGGCCTTAATGACAAATTCAATTCTATGATCCGATTTTTCTAACATTCGTCTGCATTGCGAGAGTTCCGGCATTCTGTAATATGAAAAATTGAGCTCAACTACCTTAAATTCCTGGGAGTAAAAGGATAAAAAATCAGAATTAGGCATATGTGCAGGATAAAAATTCGACTTCCACTCATCATAAGAAAAACCGGATGTTCCAACCAGGATCTTTGTCATATTTCAAATAATAGAAATGTTAATCTTCTGCTAAGGATCAAGGGTGAGATCGTGCCTTTGACAGGATTACATGGAGGTCTTTTGGTATTTCAATTGCCTTAAATTTCAGAGGATCGGAAACATCTAAACAGATCCTTTTTTCAAATCCCTCTACCATAAGGGTTTTATCCGAAAAGCGAGAGATATCATGCCTTAATAATATTGTTTTATCCGAAAGATCATCAAGATAGGTAACAATCTCAATCCATTCATTGTATCTCCCTGGCATATGATATCTGCAACCTGTCTCCACAAGGCCAAATATAAGACCCCTCTCCTTCACAAGGCTCCCTAAATTAAGGTTCAGGGATTCAAAGAAAATATGCCCATTCGCATCTATCCATTCGTAGTAACGAGGATAAAAGACAATTCCAAGGGAATCAAGATCTCCCCACATTATCTGTCTTTTCACGGTACTCTTTTTCATAGGGCTAAAACTCAGTCAAAGATAGCCTCCACAAATTCTCTCGGCTTAAATGTCTCCAAATCATCAAGCCTTTCACCAGTACAGATAAATGAGATAGGGATACGGAGCTTCTGAGAAATACCAATAACCACACCACCTTTAGCAGTTCCATCCAATTTGGCAAGAATTATATCTGTCACTCCTATGGATTGGGCAAATACATGGGCCTGTGCAATTGCATTCTGGCCGGTAGTGGCGTCAAGAACAAGGATAACCTTATGGGGAGCCCCGGAAAGCTGTTGACCAGCCACCTTCCGAATCTTCTTCAATTCATCCATTAAGTTTGACTTTGTATGAAGTCTGCCAGCAGTATCAATCAAAACTTTATCTATAGTTCTGGCCTTAGCAGCAGATATAGCATCAAATACAACTGCTGCCGGATCTGCTCCTCTTTTCTGACTGATTACATCCGCACCTACTCGATCTGCCCATATATTTAACTGCTCAATGGCAGCAGCGCGAAAGGTATCTGCCGCAACCAGCATTACCTTGTGCCCCTGGTCTTGATAATAATGAGCCATTTTAGCAATAGTAGTTGTCTTTCCCACCCCATTAACACCCACAAACATAATTATCTCTATGCCACTGGGGGCAATTTCTGACACAGCATTAACAGCAGAAAGATCTTGGCCGAGCTCTAAAAAGGAAATCATCTCTTCCCTTAAAATGGTCTTTAACTGCTCTGGTTTGTCGAGAGATTTCTGATCTACTCTCTGTTTTAATCTCTCTATCAACTGCCCTGTTGTCTCTACACCAATGTCAGAACTAAAAAGAATTTCCTCAAGATCCTCTAACAAACATGGATCGATTATCCTTTTTCCGGTTATTAATACATTAATCCTGTCTGTTAATTTCTCTCTGGTCTTAGATAGCTTATCCCATAGGCTTCCTTTAGGGGGTATTACCATGAGCCGATCCTGATTTTTCCAAAAGTTACTTTACTTCCTCCCAATGTATCTACAGTGAACCAAAACGCCCGCAACGCTCTGTGAGACGAGGCGGGCGGGCACTTAAGCCCTGGCCCAGACCTGATTTGTCGGGATGTGGTGCAACATAGACAGTTCATGAAATACTATAATATCAACAGCGTATACCAAACAAGTCGCACCAGGGCGGGCTAGCAAAACCTGACTCATCAAAGATAAACCAGGATTGGTGATACATCAGAAGCAAGCATATATTCAAATCACGTCGCACCAGGGCGGGCTCAGTTTAGGCACTTTTTACTGATAATCTCAGAGATCTACAGAAACAATCTTGGAAACATTACTTTTATCTATGGTCACACCATATAACCTAGCAGCTTGTTCCATAGTCTTTCGATTATGGGTAACCATGATTACCTGAGATGATTTTTCAATTTCCCTTATCAGCTCATTAAATCGATCTGTATTAGCCTCATCTAGCGGGGCATCGACCTCATCCATGATAATAAAGGGGCTCGGTTTAATAAGGTATATGGCAAAAAGCAGCGCCATAGCTGCCAGGGCCTTTTCCCCGCCAGACAAAAGCCCCATATGCACCAATCTCTTTCCAGGAGGTTTCACCTCGACTAATACACCACTTTCTAGTGGCAGGCTTTCATCAATCAACTTCAAACGAGCTGTACCACCATTAAAAAGTATAGGAAAAACCTTCTTCAATTTCTCATTAACCTTTGCAAAAACAGAGAGAAACTTCACTTTTGAAATCCTGTTAATCCTCTTAATAGCAGTATTAAGGGAATCAATGGAGAAAAGCAGATCCTGCTCCTGTGCCTTGATAAATTCATACCTCTCTTTTAGCTTATCATAATCATTAATAGCCAGAAGATTCACCTCTCCAATTTTCTCTTTAATACGTATATTATCCTTAAGTTTTTGTTCATATTGAGGCCTTGAAAAATCCTCCTTTAAATATCTCTTATAATCCATTTGAAGATCGATCCCTGTCTCTCGGCTTACCTGGGATAAAATGCCCTTTATCTGGAAATTTATCTCTGCCTCCCTTATCCTCGCCTCGTTAATTTCTTCCCGTATCTCACTAATCCTTTCTCGTAAAAGGGCGGCTTCTTTCTCTTTTTCCCGTAATTCTTCCCTCAGAGACTCAAATTCATGTTCACACTCATTAACTTCTGTTCCAAGTCCTTTCTGTTTTTGATAAATGACCTTTAACCCTTCCTTTAACTCCGTCTCTTTGATCAAAGAGCTCTCATATTGCTTGCTGTTTGAATGTATCTCCTCTTCTATCTTGCTAATTCTTATCCCCATTTCACTTATGAATTGATCGAGTCTCTCTTTTTC
>CAYTDY010000182.1:0-5078 GCA_964436665.1 uncultured Desulfobacteraceae bacterium | reverse complement strand
GTCAGCACCGAATTTGTTTGGTGTAATCAAAACAACAGTCAACCAACGGTTCGATCTCCCATAAGGAGCTTCAGGCATGAACTCAATCCCAGGAATATCATCAAGTGCCTTCTTATAATAGCTGAATATTCTTTGCTTTGTCCTGACTCTTTCATCCAAAACTTTAAGTTGTCCCCGCCCAATTCCTGCAAGTATATTACTCATGCGGTAGTTATAGCCAAAGGTCGAATGTTCGTAATGTGGTGCCGGATCTCTCGCTTGTTGAGATAAAAAGCGTGCCTTTTCAATAAATGCTTCGTCATCTGAAACCAGCATCCCACCACCAGAGGTTGTAATTATTTTATTTCCATTAAAGGAAAATATGGCAGCCTTCGCCCCTACCCCTGCTGAACGGTCTTTATAAATCGCCCCAAGGGCCTCAGCCGAATCCGCTACAACTGGAATGTGATAAAGGTTACAAATTTCAAGAATACTGTCCAAATCAGCACACTGACCGTATAAATCCGTGGGAATCACGGCCTTTGGCAAATGTCCCAGCCTTTGTCGGGCTTCCAACTCTTCAGCAAGCAAATCAGGGTCCATATTCCAGGAAGATCTATCTGAATCTATAAATACAGGCGTGGCATCCTGAAAAATAATAGCATTCACACCTCCAATAAAAGTTAAGGATGAGGCTATCACCTCATCCCCTGGGCCAACTCCAAGGATACGCAATGCAAGGTGCATAGCCGCTGTTCCACTCGAAACAGCCACCGCGTGAGCAATTCCTACCTTTTTAGAAAATTCTCGCTCAAAAGCATCCACCATAGGACCCAGAGGGGCGACATAGTTACTATCAAATGCCTGTTTGACAAACCCAATTTCAAGTCCGGACATGTGGGGAGGGGAGAGATAGATTCTTTTCCTGGCCAATTGTCTAATTCCTTTAACTTTTTACTCTACATTTATCAGGTTGATCCAAGTCACAGGGATATATTTTCCACTAATTATTTCACTTATTTATTTCTGTTCCTGTTGTATTTCTGCTCTCATTGCATGTAACCCCTCTTTCAGAGATCTTGGATGCCACTGCCAGGCAGTTCTTGCCTTTTTGATGTCAAGCGGGCGAAAACCCTCTTTATGCCCAGATTTTTTAGAAACCATTTCGATAGGCACTTTTTTTTCAAAGACTTCTAATATAACACGGGCAAGATCAAGAAGAGACGTGGCGACACCCGAACCGATATTATAAATACCTGGCAAACCGCTTTCTATAGCAGCTATTGTAACATCAACAACGTCTCCCACAAATACTAAGTCTGTTTGATATTGTCCTCCATCATGCAACTGTATAGGTAATCCTTCTATCGTTCTTTTAATAAACTTCATGACCACAGATTTTGAAGGCATACCTATGCCATATGCAGAAGATATCCTAAGTGAAATTGTTTCGAGTGAATACATCTGTCTAAAATGTTCAACGAAAATCTCGGCAAGTATTTTGGAGCCAAAGTAGAAGGGAGAAAACCCTGAAGGATAAACTGGATCTGTCTCGACAGCAGGCCTATTTAAATTATCATTAGAGTAAAAATTTCCTGTTGAGAAATATATAAACCTTCTCACTTTATTTCGAACACTTGCCTGCAACAAATTTAAGGACAACATCACATTGGACTCTAAACATAATTCTGCATATGATGGATCAAGATGATTATTCGGCACATTAGCTGCAAGATGGCATACAACATCGAAATTTCCCTTTAGGGCAATATCGAGATCCTTCAATTTTGCATTAGGCAAAACAATAGCTTTCAATCGACCTTCAAATTCTTGTAAGAATGGATTTGGTGAACGACAAAGCACGGTTATCTCATAACCTGCATCACATAGCGACTTTGTGAGATGTCTTCCTATAAATCCTGTCGAGCCTGTTAAAAAAATTCGTGTCATATCTTGTAGCAATTTTTATAACGAGGACGATCCAAATATCCCGTATCCTTAAGTGTTGATACTTGCTCGACATCTGTCAGAATCTCATTCCAGTATCTAAGGATCATAAGAGGTCGCAACTGGGGTCCAGGTATCTCTTCACCAAGTACGAAGTGGCGAACTATGTAATCAACCTCATTAAAACCCGCATAGGCACGAAGCGGGGTCGTACCTGAAAAGCGAGCATTGATCTCAAAAATCTTTGGAACACCACCATCGGGCCGGAATTGAAAGTTGAGAGGACCAAGCCCGCCTAATTTTTCGGCAATCTTTGATAATAAAGCATCAAAAGATGTATCAGGCTCAACGTAAGCACGATAAGTATTACCATCTTTTAAATCGCGACGCATTGTTACGATAGCCCTGACGGACCCACGAACAATGATTATTCCGCTGGTGTATTCCTGCTCTGGGGTTGCTACATCCTCTTGAATGATGGGATCATAAACCAAGCTTAATGCCAGGTTCAATTCCTGATCATTCCTTACCCTATGTACATCGACTGAACGAGCACCTGTTCGAGGCTTCACAACCAAAGGAAAATCACATTCACGCAATAAATCACTTATATCTTCTGGTAATGCTGATCGGGGATAAGGAAATCCATTGGATAATAGAAACTGGTATGTCAACCACTTGTCGTCAGCGATCCGGATTATATCTGGAGCACTTACTATCACATGTGTATCATAGGCTGATTCAATCTCTGATTTATTATCTGCAAAAATTATTAGTTCAACATCTGTACCTATGAGCACAGCATCGGGCCTCTCCTTTTTAATGATTTGACATATACGATCCAGATAACCTGATTCAGAAGCAAGTGGCACCAGGTATGCTTTATTAGCCCAATATAATCCTACAGCCCGCGGATCCGGATCCACTGCAATAATATGGTATTTAGTATTAGCCGTCCGCAGACTTTTTATAATGCCCTGCCCTAATAACGCACCAGCCCCTGTAACCAATACTCTCATTCTTCAACCCCAATCCCGTATTTTCTCAGCCGATCTCGGCATTCGCCGAGTTGTTCTAAAGAATGCATATCAGATCCAATTGATACATAAGGATTGATCTCAGCACACAAACTTAGGAAAGAAGCGAAATCTCCCAGATAAGATGTGTTAACCTCTACTGCAATCTTCCGTTCCAAGCTCTTTCTAAGAATAGTTCGCATTATATCGCGGGGAATGTCAGTGGAGTATCGCCTGAAATACATGCCCCCGGGATGAGCTAATACATCAATGGGGGCAGCTTCAAGCAATCCGAGAGTTAACTCAAACTCGATTTGTGCCATCTGTTCCTGAGACAAAGTGGAAAAATCTGTATATGCTCCAGTGCCATCTGGAAATCGATGTACACAACCAAGTACAATATCGCACTCATTTATTATTTCTTCTGTTGCGTCCAAAGAGCCTTGTCTATCTATAGCCTTGGCTTCACAACCTATGAGAACTTCAATCTGTGGGTGTATTTCTCGCTCTTTACATAACTCAGCAGTAAATTCATGGAACCATTTAGTATCTCTTCTTACATGTTCAGTAAAAGCGATTCGTCTAAGACCTCGCTCTATGGCATATTTTATTATTGCCTTAGGGCCAGCTTTGCCGTCAGTTCTGCTTGTATGTAAATGAAGATCACAGTTTATATCAGCCCATTTCAAGTCAAGAAACCGGACAAATTTATTTCTCTCACGCTCAACCATGATAATTTTTGGTTCCTTTAAATTCTGGCATTGTGGCGTGACCTTCTGGGCTTATACCCTCGCGCTTGAGAATCTTAAATATGGTCATTGCAATTATCCTCAAATCAAGCCAAAGAGACTGATGATTCACGTACCAAACATCCAGCTCAAACTTTTCTTCCCAGGTGATAGCATTTCGTCCATTTACCTGGGCCCAACCGGTGATTCCTGGTTTTACCTCATGGCGCCTGGCCTGCTCAGGTGTATACCGATCTAAATATTTCACAAGAAGTGGCCTTGGCCCAACCAAACTCATGTCACCCTTAAGGACATTGATAAATTCTGGCAATTCATCCAAGCTGGTGCTTCGCAGAAATCGGCCAAGAGGAGTTAGACGTTCTACGTCGGGGAGCAGATTTCCATTCGGATCTCGAGCATTAGTCATGGTTCGGAACTTGAATAATGTAAAAGGCTTGCCATACAGGCCCGGGCGTTGCTGCTTAAAAAATATAGGCCCTTTGGAGTCGATTTTAATTAGGATTGAAACAATCAGATAGAAGGGAGATAAAAACAATAAACTGATAAAACTTTTTATTATATCAATAAATCTTTTAAAAAACTTTCCTGCCGGAGCATCCATTATTTCAATTTATTCAATAATCTTAATCAATTTTTCTGCCAGTTTTCTGATATCGTGCTTTTCTTCTACATACAGCCTTCCCCGTTTTCCCATCTCCGATCTTTCTTTAGAAGAAAGCGATGACAACTTTATAAATGCATCCGCCAAGGCCTCTGGATTTCGAGGTCTAACAGTAATACCAGCACTTGCTTCATCTATGGGATTATTAACGGAATTACCGGCAAAAATGATTGGCCGAGCACCGGCCATATAATCATAAATTTTATTGAAACTGATTCCATACTTATATAAAGGAGAATTTTCAAGGGTTACCATAAAAGCATCTGCCTCCAACATAATTTCTGGAATAAGTTGTTTTGGGACAGGGTCCTTAAATTCTATGTTATCAAGATTCAAATGTTTACTTTGCCTTACCAGCGCTTTTTTCTCCTGACCATCACCAACAAAGGTAAAGAAGAGCCTATCAATACCCTTCTCCTTAATTATCTTTGCCGCATCGATAATCACATCCAGAACATCACCTTTTGCATGTGAACCAAGATACATAAAGGTAAATCTGGTAGGATTTTTTCTCCTTATTGGATGATTATTAAAATAGCTCATGTCAACCCCATTAGGAATCCTGACAATTTTGTCTTTAGGAATACCTAAATCTGTAATATAATCCCCTGACTTTGGCAAAAGGGTGATTATCTTTTCCGCCCTTTTATAGAGAAACTTCTCAAGAAGGTGGAAAAAGATCATTAAGATGTGATTTTTGGATATAGAGCCTATGTAAATTAAGGT
>CAYTDY010000181.1:0-5090 GCA_964436665.1 uncultured Desulfobacteraceae bacterium | reverse complement strand
ATAAACACAAATTAATAAGGAGTAGTGTAGCTATCATGAAGGAAAAATCTGAGCATAACAAACTTTACGACCACATCACAGGGGTAATACTAGCTGGCGGAGCCAGTAAGCGATACGGCAAGAATAAGGCCTTTTTAAAAATAGGTAGTGCCCGATTGATCGACAGTATACTACAAGAAATGAAAACTATCTTTAAACGTGTTATTCTGATCACGAATGAGAAAAAAAAGTATGAATATCTTAAAATACCAATGTTTGAGGACCTTGTAAAAGGATTAGGTCCTTTAGGAGGAATATATACAGGATTAATGAGCATGCCTGACCAGGCAGGATTCTTTGTTGCATGCGATATGCCATTTATTAACAGCCAATTGGTTCGCTACATGGTGGATATAAAGAAAGATGATCATGCAGCCGTAGTGCCCTTGGTAGCAAACGAAGTAGAACCTCTCCATGCTATCTATGCCCAATCCTGCCTGGGTCCTATTAGGAACCTTATTGACTCTAAAAGCTACCAGGTCAGGCTTTTTTATGACCAAATACCAATCAGGTATGTTAAAGAAGATGAGATCAGAAAATTTGTTTCCCCAAGCAGTGCATTCCTAAATATCAACACACCTGATGAATTTGCCAAAGTTAAATCTCTTATTAAAGCGTAAGCCTTGAAAAAGGGAAAAATGATCGTATCTACCTATCAACCATTTTTTGCCCCATTTCCTGGATTCTTTTTGAAAGCTCATCTTTCCGACATAATGGTTATTTTGGACGATGTTCAATTCCCACAGAGGACAACCTGGATAACCAGAAATCGCTTTAAAAACGACCAGGGGACACTATGGACTACTATCCCTGTATGGAGAAAAGGATTGGGGCTACAAAAAATCAACGAGGTAAAGATATACCCTGAAGGGAACTGGAGAAAAAAGCACTTAGCCAGCTTAAAAACATCCTATGCCAATGCCCCATATCTTAAAGAGCATCTGAGCTTTGTGAGCGAGATCTTTTCAGAAAAATTTGAAAAACTTATAGATCTAAATATGAGTATAATCCAGTACTTGAAAAAACATCTTATGATTGACACACACCTCATTCTGCTGTCTGATTTAGGTATCAAAGGTAGAGGGAATGAGCTTCTGATTGAGATTTGCAGAAAAACAGGCTCATCTCTCTATCTGGCACAAAAGAGTGCAGAAAAATATCTCGATAAGAAACTATTTTCTAATGCAGGGATAAAATTAAATCTTTTTACTCCTCCCTCTCCTGTCTACCCCCAGCTCTGGGGTGAATTTATCAATAATCTTTCTGCTTTTGACCTTCTCTTTAACTGTGGTCCAAAAAGTCATGAAATCTTGTGCCCGGAAAAAAGCCTATAATACTTTGAACACAATTTCACAAGATTGGTTATCACCTCCTGCTTTATTTTAATGTCTGCATTGAAAATAAAATCATTCAATATCTTAAAAAACTCCTTTCTGAGCCTACTCTTCCATATTAGATAATTTAGATTTCCAGCTACCATCTCAGATAGCATTTTTCGTATGGGTTTGCTTTTTCCCGCCAGGGCAATCATGGTCTCGATTAACTCAGTCTGGTAAAAATATTCAAAAGTTTGGCTGGCTTTGAGCAAATTTTCACCAAAATGTTTCATACATAATTGCTGATAAAGGGATAATTTGTTCTCCAATATACATCCAGCCAGAATCTCGGCTGAATATATGGCATAATAGATCCCCTCACCGCTAATTGGCTCCACAAAGGAAGCAGCATCACCAATCAATGCCCAATTCTTGGAGCAGACAGGCACATCTTGAAGATTGTTAGCGGAAAAAAAGGGAATATATGCTCCCTTAATGGAAATTGTTTTTGTCATTCCAGGGTAATATCTCTCCACAAAATCAAGTAATTTCTTTTTAATATCCTTGTAATTTTTTCCTTTGGAATCTTTTGATCCTATCCCAATAACTAACCTATCAACCCCTGGAAACACCCACAGGTATCCTTCAAGATCGGGAAAGAACTTATATGTAACAATATCTTTCTGCACATCCAAAAAACACTCCAGGGCAAAACAGTAATCTATTTTCATGGATGGCACATTCAGTTTCCTCCTCGTTCTGCTTAAGGCCCCATCTGCCCCGATCAGGATCTCGGTCTTATAGTCACCAGTTTCTGTGGAGATCCTCCAGTGATCACCTTCTAAGGTAAATGCATGAACCTTTTCCTTTCTGAAATGGGCTCCAGATTCCCTTGCTTTTTTAAGAAGAGAATAATCCAGATCCTTCCGGTTAAATATTGTTAGTGGTTTTTCAAAATCTACTTTGACCATCCTGTCCTTTGGGGAAATGAAGGTTGACTTCCAGATCGTTTTCCTGGGACAAGCGAGCTCATTAAGAAGCGGGAATTTTACCATTGCTCTGTAGCTAACCCCACCTCCGCAGAGTTTCTCATGGGGGGCGCGAAAATCAAAAATTATATTATCTACCCACTCTTTGCTTAAAAGACAGGAAAGATAAGACCCTCCAACCCCAGCTCCTATTATTCCGACTTTATACATGCTATTTGATTATTCCTATTATCTGTGCGGAAAATTGCACTTTTCATTTATAAATGTATATTAAATCATTTTGGGGGAAAATAGTAGATTTAGCTATTGTCTTTTTTCATTTTTTACTAAAATTGTTTTTTTAAGGTAACCAATCTAATTTTGATATTCTCGTAAAAAGTCAGAAAGAATGTCATTGCGAGCGTAGCGAAGCAATCTCCTAATCCATAACTTATTGAATTTATTAGATTGCTTCGGGCTAAAGCCCTCGCAATGACCCCGTTGCATAACTTTTTACGAATCCATCAATTTTAAACCTAAATAATAATAGCCTCATGGAAGAAAAAAAAGAAATTCAAATAGATGGACGGTACGGTGAGGGGGGTGGCCAGATCCTCAGAACCGCCTTAACCCTATCTGCTATATTTAAAGTGCCAGTGCATATAGATCACATCAGAGGCAACAGAAAAAAGCCGGGGCTAAGGCCCCAACACCTTGTAGCGGTAAATGCACTGGCAACTATTACCGGGGCAAATGTTAAAGGTGCTAAAATTGACTCAAATGAACTCGTATTTGAGCCTGGAGAGATAAGGGGAGGAAATTACAGCTTTCATATTGGCACTGCTGGTTCAACCGGCCTGGTTTTACAGACTATAATTCCTGTCTTGCTCTTTGGAAAAATCCCCTCTCACGTTCAGATCACAGGAGGTACCCATGTTCCCTGGAGTCCATCTTTTCATTATCTTAAGGCCGTGTTTTTGCCCACCCTTAAAAAGATGGGGGCAGAGGTTTCCTTAGAAATTGATAAATGGGGGTGGTATCCAAAAGGAGGCGGTAAGATTAGGGCCTCAATAAAAAATACCCAGGGCCTTAAGGCCGTTCACCTCTCCAATCGTGGCAAGTTACTCAATCTTCATATTTTTTCCGCTGTATCTAACCTCCCCTTAAGTATAGCTAAAAGGCAGAAAGACCAAGCCTTAAAAAGGATTGAATATCTTGGTGTTAAACCAAATATCTCGATTGAGAATGCCCCATCTCCCGGCCAGGGGACAATTCTCTTTTTAACTGCCCAATTTGAAAATAGTGCAGGAGGGTTCACCTCATTGGGTAAAAGGGGAAAGCCGGCCGAAGAGGTAGCCAATGATGCCTGCAATGAGTTTATGAAATTTTTTGATTCAAAGGGGGTTATTGATACTCACCTTGCAGACCAGCTTGTTCTTTATATGGCCCTGGCAAAGCGACGATCAGCATTGATAACTGAAAGCATAACCCAACATCTCCTGACAAATATCTGGGTAATAGAGAGATTTCTTCCAGTTAAGTTCGATTTAGATGAAGAAACCGGAAAGATAGGAATAGATGGTATTGGATTTAAAACTTACAATTCTTTACCGGCCAACGGTTCCTGAAGAAAGAGAAGGAGCCTCAACTGATGGGCCAGTTACCCCTGGCTTCTCTATCTCCTCTTCTGCAACAGGAAGGGAAACCCTTGTCACCTCCTCTATTGGAATCCCATATATATTTGCCAGAAATGGGGAGACCTTTGACATTGAAAGACCTGCTCCTACTGCCTTCAAGTAGGCACTAACAGCCTTATCCTCCTGACCCATACGGTTATACAGTTTACCCAGCATCACATAGGCCTTCTGCCGGTTACTATATGCAACATCTCTGGCCGCATCTTCCAGAACCTTTGCTGCAAGCCAGTCCCGCTGATTGGAGTAGAAAAGAAAATAGCCAAAAAATAACCGATTCCTCGGGGAACCTCCACCGGCATAGGCCTGTTCCTCGATTAATCCTTGAAGCTTAACCAGCTTTTCCAGGGTAAGGGAAGGGGTATCCTTTGCCAGAAGGTCAAGGGGTACATCCCCTGAAATCCTAACACAGCTAAACTATATCGGCAACATAGCTGTATTTTCCATGGAATATGGTCCTGGCAAGATATCAAAGGTTCAGGATTTTTTCATGAAGTGATATATTAAAAGACCCTCATTGATTGAAGATGAGGTTATGATTAAAGTTACAAACATTCATTTTTATGATATTTAAGGTTATGGCACGTAATCAAAACTCAAATATTTTTAAAATAGGTTCTTCGGAGAAAAGCAGTTTTCTTTTTATCATGCAAATTGTAATGTTATACAGCTAGGAAAGTCATAAAACAGACTGATTTTTAGAGTAAAGGATATTATTTTTTGTAAGTTAAGCAGAAACTATATAATCACTTGTTGTTGCCGGACACTTCGCGCCGGCAACAACGCGCTGCGTATTACCATCCGCCGTTTGTTCGGCGCGAAGCGCCTCACAACCAGCGAATGCAGCAGACAATCCCGTCGGCAAACAAGTTTGCCGCCGGTCTTGCTCCTGATCCGCAGCGCATTCGCCGTACATGAGAAAGAAGCTGTATCATTCATTGTGTGTTTTGTGGGAGGCGTCGGCTGTCTGTTGCTGCTGCTGTCGCCGACAGCAAGAAAGGATCTGCCTCAATATTTACGACAATTCAAGTCGCTTTCGCGACAAATAAAGCGGATACGCGACAAATAAAGTC
>CAYTDY010000180.1:0-5099 GCA_964436665.1 uncultured Desulfobacteraceae bacterium | reverse complement strand
ATTTAACCCTTTTACCTAATTTATTCACTTCCCATGGCTGACAGAAAGCGGATCTGTGCTTTTGATATAAAAATATACCGTTTTTGGAGAAGAAATCTTCAGCCTATGAAATACGCGTTTTGAATATTACAGTGCCTAATAATTAGATTTCGTAAAAATCCAGGCTCAAAGCACCACAGACTGGCAAAATTCTTGACCAATTAGCTAATGTTAGGCTAAATTTCATTAGATTTCATCTAAGATGGAACTTGCCAAAATAAAGGCTTAAAGCCTATACATAAGTTGTTTTAGAACCACTTACCATTTTATGATTTAAGAATGGCTTTTAAGCAATTTCTGCACGAACGTCCCGGTTTACGTAGCTTTGATAACAGAATCATTCCTGACCCCCGGAAAAAGAATTTGTAAACGTTGGTTCCAAAACGATTTATGAAGGGGCGCGTTCGTGCAGCAATTGCTTAACTTTCCTTGAGGCAGTAAATGAAAAGCTTTGTTGGCGTCACGGATAATGATTGGTTTGTATTCCTCTCCCAGCAGCTACTTTTACCCAAAACAGCCTTAAGCAGAAATGGGTAAATCTGATCTGAGATCAGGATTTGAATCGTAGAATTTTCACCTATGTGAATGATGCTGACATGAGATTGCGAGCAGGCCAGACCCGGATCTATTGACAATCGCCCTGAAAACTGATTCTAATAAACCAATGCCCTTGCTGATTCTCTAAAGGCGAAAAACATTGGGCTACATAAAAATTCTTCTGCATAGTATTTGTTAGGTATGTTGTCTATCATCGAAGATAAATTTTTTTACATTTTTTTCTCGACCACTCTTCCTTTCTGTCCGAAATGGGTTCGGACCAGGGTAACCAATTGATATTATAATAAAAGGTTGTGAATATTGTTTGTATTTTTGACTTCGATAGGCGATTTTACCCCTGAAAATGGTGGTTTAAGATCTGAAAATACCTACTTTGGATGTTTATTCTGAAAAGTCAATTAGATAGCTTGATCTGACCCCAAAGGAAAAAATAATAGGAGGAAAAGAATATGGAAAACCGTAGAATTGCCGTCTTGGGTATTGGGGCAACTGGTGCGACCTTGGCTGCTGCCCTGCTAAGCAAGGAACCGGAAACCATTCTGGTAGATCCTGCACCCGGTATGGGAGAGGAGCTTCTCAAGAAGGGGATCAATATCTCAGGGGCGATTTCTTATTCTTCTGTGCCAGTAAGATTCTTTCATGATCGAATTCCAGACATAAAGAAATACAATCCCTGTCTCATTTTTATTTCTACCAAGACATTTGTTCTTCCCCAAGTCTTGGATGAACTGGAGGGTATCTTCAAACCCGGAACAAAAATTGTTAGTACCCATAATGGGTTGGGTACTGAGGATCTTATTGCAGAAAGATTTGGCCCCAATTCCGCATTTCGCATGAGTTTGAACTATGGCGTGGAATTAAAGGGCCCAGGTGAGATAGAGGCGGCATTTTTTAATCCACCTAATCATTTAGGGTGCCTCGTTCCGGAGAACCGTGAAATTGGGGAAGAAATAGCTCTTCTGCTCACGGATGGTGGCTTGGGCACGGAGTTCGTCGAGGATATCAAGCTATTTGTCTGGAAAAAGATGATCATGAAATGCACCATGGCCTCTATCTGTGCAGTCACAGACAAAACGATTAAGGATGCTTTGGGTTTTTCACCGACAAGAGAAATCGCTGAAGCCTGCTTTAAGGAAGTTCTTGCCGTGGCCAAGGCAAAGGGATACGATCTCGGAGAGGAATACCTCAAACAGATGTTTGCATATCTGGAGAAGGTGGGTGTTCATAAAGATTCAATGTGCTACGACATTTCTAACCAAAACCCAACTGAAATTGATTTTTTGGGTGGAAAAGTGGTGGAATACGCGCGCGAAATAGGCATCTCTGTGCCTTTTTATACAGCAATGACTAACCTGGTCAAGGCACTGGAAAATAACTACTTAGGGAAATAAAAGGGGCGTAGTGAAAGAATATAACTCCCTCGATGCGGATTGCTCTAAGGGATTTAAAGCTCGATCGTTTAGATGTGATACATGCCGGGGAGGAGACCTTCCCGTTGGCCAAGAAAATTCGCGCGGTGGCTCTCACACGCCTGCTTGAAGACGGGGACGTCCGTAAGAAAGTGAATAACCATTCGGTAAGGGTCAGGCCCTCCAGAAGAACGGCGGGCCAGCCCTCAATCTATTGACAATCGCCCTGAAAACTGATGCTAATAAACTAAAAGCCGAAAAATTGGCTGTTTCCTGACATTGAAAACAAAACATAATTCTCTTCCTTTGTAATCGGCGCGTTTCCGGGACAATGTCTCAACTTAAGAGATCATTACACTACAGGTAGACATAGGGTTAATATTAATCATTAAATTCTCCATATTTTTTGTCAAGACATTTTGGGATATACGATTGACCTCCTTTCTATGTAAACGTTGTTTTTTAAGTTTTTCTTTACGGCGAGTAACGATAATTTGCCGTAAACCTTTATGACACTGATCAGGCGTTACAAAATCAATGCCTGAATGCAAATGCTCTTTATTATACCAAGAAAAATATTCGATAAAGTATCTAACAGCTTCCTTACGGTCTAAAAAGCGACCAGGGTATTGTGGAGCCCTTTTAATCGAGCCAAACATTGACTCCACGAATGGATTATCATTGGGGGTTCGTGGCCTTGCAAATAGCTGAGGCATATGGTGATCCTCAAACATTCTTTTGATGGGCTTGGCTTTCATCTGACGGCCTCTGTCATTAATAACCTCTGGACGTTGGTCTTCGGGAAGATCCAGGATATTTTCATTAATCAAACTATCTTCAAGAAGATCCCTGGCCTCTTCAGCTGTTTGATGCCGACTGATCAACCAGGAGATGGCTTTACGAGAGTATTCATCTAAAAGTAAATACAGATATAGAAAAACACCCTTTTCCATGGTTGGCAAATAGCTTATATCCCAGCACCAACGTTGATTAGGGCCTGTAAGTTCCTTGCGTACCGGAGGGGTTGAACGACTGTTGTATTGTTTCTGATTCCCTCTCATTGTGGCCAAATTTTCAGAACGTAAAATGCGATATACAGAAGAAAAAGAAACAAAGAATATGTTTAAATCCCAAGCTGTTACCGCTAATATCCTGTGGGATAGATCCGCATATTCTTCTTTCTTGGCCATTTCCAAAACAGCTGCCCTCTCCGTTGGCAGAAGCCTGTTTACAGGTTCTCGTGGTCCTGGTTTCAGATTGTCAAGGCTATGTCCATTTCCCTTTTTACAGCGCCATCTCGTTACTCTGCGGCGGTTAATCATCAAAAGCGTACAGGTCCGTTTTACTGAGATAGCAGCATCTTTGGCTTCATCTATAACTGCCAGAATATCAACCTTTTGCTCCTGGTTTAGCCACTGGTCTTTTATCTCTCCCACGAACCCCCATTCGTTTTTTTTCGTAGGACTGCCAGTTCAACAGAAAGATCCGCCAGTGCGCGCTCCTTCTCTTCAAGCTCATGTTTTAATGCTTCATAGTCTTCCTGGGACACGGTCTTCTTTTTTGCTCCAGGGCGTGCAGCCAAATGCTCAAGAGCGCCTTCTTTCACTTTCTGCCGGATACGGTTTAAATCTGTGGAATATATCCCTTCACGGCGTAATATCTCTCCTACGGGTCTGTCGCCTCGCTGGGATTCTAAATATATTTGAAATTTTTTCTCAGGGGATAAATATCGTCTTTTCTTTTTTTCAACAGTCTTGTTATTATCCTTTAAAGTACTCATGGTATACTCCTTTCAGATTCGCCGGGGATGGGCTAACTCCGGTCGCCCTAAGGGCTTCCTCCGTTACCCCATCCCGCAAACAATATACCATGTAGTGTAATTATATCCAATTATTGAGACATAAATTCGGAAACGGCGGGTAATAATTAATAAATCCTTTAAAGAGGTTGGTTCCAAAACGACTTGACAACTAAGTATTTTTGATTTCTCATTTCGGTGAAGTGAATTCCCTGCTCAAATCTTTTTCTTGCCAC
Organism: uncultured Desulfobacteraceae bacterium; assembly: GCA_964436665.1. Classification (GTDB taxonomy): domain Bacteria; phylum Desulfobacterota; class DSM-4660; order Desulfatiglandales; family B25-G16; genus CAYTDY01. Next base: position 1,059 of record CAYTDY010000180.1, on the reverse strand, counting down.
AATCACCTCCTCACCAAAGAATTCAGGCAAAACCTCAATCTATTGACAATTCCCCTGAAAACTGATTCTAATAAAACAACGCACGAGGGAGTTCTGCAGAAGCCAGAATATATTCGACTATCCAGAGATTTTTATGCATAGTGTTCCCTTAGGCATCCAGAAAAGGGAGGTGTCAAAATGAAGTTAAATGTAAAAGCGTTTGCGCTAACTTGTGGGTTGGTTTGGGGCTTTGGCCTGTTCTTACTAACCTGGTGGCTCATCGGTTTTGAGGGCGTAACGGGTGAAATGACTTTGATCGGACGGATATATCGGGGCTACAGCATCTCTCCGGTAGGGAGTTTTATAGGCCTTGTTTGGGCTTTTGTAGGTGGCCTGATTGGTGGTGCGATTTTTGCCTGGCTCTATAATTTAATCGCTGCACGCATTTCAAAAGAAGCAAATAAGTAAGTATTTGGTCTGAACGAAGAAAAACGGCACAATATATTTTAAAAAATTCAATGAAGGGGGACATTCGTGCAGAAATTGCTCAACGTTCCTTAAGGCAGTGGATGAAGGGCTTTGTTGCCATTACGGATAATGATTGGTTTGCATTTCTCTCCCAGCAGCCAGAGAGAAGATAGGGTCATATCATAGGTCAGCCATTAAAGCGCTCGTCAAGAAAAAACAGCAGTCAGACCTCCGTTCTTCATACTGCTCATTAAAAATTCACAGATCCCTTTCTTTATTGTAAAAATAAAAATTGCTAAACAAACTTAAAGGTGCTATGTAAGTAGAGAAAATCCAAACATCGCTACCGCCTCAATAACCAAAATTATTTGGAACAGTCCTCACATTCCTTAAAGGTTCAGGGAAATATTTTTTATATGATTCAAACACACCATAGAGAAAAATTAATAAACGCAATAATATATTTTGCCGAAAAAACCAGGTATTGCGGCAAAACAAAGTTGTTAAAACTCCTTTATTTTTTGGATTTTTATCATTTTAAGCAGACGGGTAGATCCGTAACCGGATTGGATTATTTTGCCTGGGAGATGGGGCCGGTTCCCAAAGAACTTT
>CAYTDY010000179.1:0-5108 GCA_964436665.1 uncultured Desulfobacteraceae bacterium | reverse complement strand
TACTATTTTATTGTGTACTACAGTCGCCCCACATTTCTACCCGCCGCAGCTCAATTCCGCGTTAACCTTTTGAGGAAATTAATATAATCGATTGGAAAATAGTGAAAAGCAGGGTCAAACCCAAAGTCTTAACTTGATTGTATAGAAATCCCATTTTGGACGCAGATTAACGCAGATTTTTTGGATTAAGAAATAAAAAATTATTATCTGCATGTATCTGCCCGCCGTCTGGCAGGCGGGTCTGCGTCCTAATTTAATGAAAATTTACGAAAAAGAAAATATTAAGGGTTAAATACCATGGAGTCCAGAAAGATTCTGGAATATCTTGAAGATCTTGCTTTTAGATTGGGTGTTGAGATTATCTACGAAAAACTGGAAGGGGAAGAGTTTTCTGCAAGGGGAGGTCTGTGTAAAGTCAAAGGGACCTATAAGATCTTTATGGACCGATCTGAATCAATTGAAGGCCAAATAAAAATTCTGGCTTATGCCCTCTCTTCTTTTAACACAGAGGGCATTTATATCCTCCCTTTTATCAGAGAAATACTGGACAAGGCCCAAAGTACCCCGGAGTAATTTGAACTTTTGTAAGAATTGAAAAATATCAAGAATCAATCCAAATCTTGCAGTATGGAACCTTTTTGTCTATAATTGATTGTAATCTACCTTTTTAAAAATTAGCCTGATAAAAGGAGGAACCGATGGGCAATGATCTAAATAAAGAAATGGAAGAATTCAGGGAAGAGATTGCTGATAGGCTTGGACACCCACAGAAGGATGAAGATATCCGACGTCGTAAGGCATCCCTTGGTTTCAAATCCCCCCTGATTCTTGGGGGCGCTGGTATTATCATTTTAATTGTCCTTATCTCTTTATTTTCCGGAGGCAACAAAAAGCTCTCCACAAAGGATCTAACCTCTATCAAAGTCAGGCTTGACTTGCTTGAGCAGAGACTAACACGGCTTGAGGGTGTGGAGGTTAAAATAGCCTCTCTCGAAAAGCAGGGGAAAGGGCTTCAGCAATCTATGGCAGAAAGGAAAAGTTCTGGAAGGTATCTGACACAACAACTGGATAAACTGACCCAAAGAATGGACAGGTTGGAAAAAGGAATGACCCCGGTTGCTGCAAAGACTAAAGCACCAAAAGCTATCCAAAAAAAACCAGCTCCTCTAACCAAAAAACTCTACCACGAGGTCCGCCCTGGAGAAAATCTCTACCGGATCGCCCAACAATACGGCATCTCAGTGGACAAACTATGTCGCCTCAACAATATAACCTCAAACCAACGTATTTACCCGGGTCAGAAACTTCTTGTCGCTCCGGAAAGCAATCAATAAGCGCCTGGTTTTTAAATTTGAAGAAATTGGATGTATGACATTAGACCGAGGTTGCAGATAGTAAAATATTTCTTGAAAGCCCTTAAGGACGGAAAAAAAGACCTCTATGAGATTTATGAATACCTGAAGACTCTGGTCGAGGACAAGGCCAAGATGCTTAATATCCAGCAAAGCCTGAGCCTTCAACCCGAAGCAGAGAAACTCAAATGAAAGCTTCTTCTGGTTAGGCAACCTACGGAGATCATATAGAAATTCACGATCCAGGCCCTGACACCAATCACTCACAATAATGCTATAACCGGGATTACAGAAAGACCGTTCCTATAGCATAGCATCTTGAAAATGCGCCGACAATATAGAGGTATGGGAGAAGCGCCATCCTCGCACAATGAAGTTGCTTATTCATAAGCCTAAAACCTCTTTTCTCAGATTTGACTTAAATATCAAATTATGATAACTATGCTATAAATCAATCTCTATAAGGAGAACTGTTCATGACACTCCATATTATAGATAAAAAGATACTGGAAACCTTAAAAGATCTCCCACCATATAGATTAGATGAAGTTTTAAATTTTGCAGAGTATTTAAAGGCTAAAGAAAAGAAACAAACAAGGCGTAACAGGAAAAAAAGAATCAAGCTACCTACCTTTCACCTTGGCAATATAGAAGATAAGAGCCTTTATAGAGAAAATTTGTATGGAGAGTATCTTGATCATAAGCTTGATTGATACCAATATCCTTGTCCATGCAAATAACGAAGACTCTCTATATCACAAAACCTCCAAGGATCTGATTGAAAATGCATTAAATGGTGATATTGAAGTCGCCCTATCCATTCAAAATCTTGTTGAGTTTTATGCCGTAATTACTGATAAGAGGCGAGTTGAACATCCGATCTCTCCTAAACGTGCAAAGGAACTCCTTGAATTTTATCATGTCAATGAGTTTATTAAAATAATCCACCCACTACATAAAACCATTAATACTTTGGCAAATTTAATTGAAAAATATAAACCTAAGGGTCAATCCATCTTCGATTATCTTCTAATAGCCACCATGAATGATCACGGTATATCCCAAATCTTTACCAGGAACACTAAAGATTTTAAAATCTTTGACTTCCTAAAGGTAGTCAATCCTTTCACTTAACGCAGAATCTATTGACAAATTCTTACTCATCTAAAAGTGTGGGTAGAACTTTTAATTGTTAAAGGTCTAAACCCTTTTCTCTCTAAAGGAGTTGTTATGGAAAAGAAATGGAATTTGCCTATTCCTGATCCGAAAGTAAAGAACCCCGAGCTTCAGCACGGGGTATCCAGGGTCAATTTTTCATAAACATATTAAAAAAGTATCAGATAGCTTGAAAAAGGCAGAATAAAGGAAATATGAAAAGCTTTCCATAAAATCCAATGATGATATGGTAGATTTTTCGCAAGTAATTAATCGAATTTCAAGAGAAAAGAGAGAAAGTGAACAAAAGCTCAAGATACTCTTTGAGATTACAAGACTCGTTTCCTCTCTTCTTCATTTACAGTATGTGCTGGACGCTATTGTTGATTTACTCACAAGAGAATTTAAGCTTGATGCATGTTCAATCCGCCTGCTGGATGATGATGGAAACTTGAGGATAAAGAGTCAAAAGGGTTTAAGCAAGGAGTTTGTAGAGACAGCAACAAGAAAACCTACTGTGGATAGCTATTCAGGGGACTGTTTTCTCACGGGGAAAATAGTCATTATTAACGATACTAAAGAAATCGATAAGCCTATATCAACTACCCTCCTTGTTGGTGAAGATATCAAATCTTTTTCTGTTACTCCCAAAAAAGTAGAAGGGGATACCATTGGAGTTCTTTTAACTGCATCAAAAAAAAGGGCTTACTTACATGAACGCTTCAATGATGTGATCTATATTGTTGCCAATCAAATTGGTATAGCTATCAGGATTTCCCAGTTGTACGACGAAATTTACAATTTCGGTCAAGAGCTTGAAAAAAAGGTTCAAGAAAGGACTGCCAAGTTGGAAGAAAAAAGTAAACAATTGGTTGAGGCTGAAAGGCTTGCTACGCTTGGCAAAATGGCAAATAGGGTGGCTGATGAGCTTAGAAATTCACTAACAGTAGTTGGTGGTTTTGCTAGAAGACTGTATAAAAAAACACCTGATGATGATCCAAGCAAGAAAGATCTTGGTATAATAGTTGAAGAGGTCGCAGTCTTAGAAAGCAAAGTTTCAAAAATAATAAAGATCGAAAATAAAGAATAAGAATGGCTGTCCTCGAAGAAGTATCAATAAAATGAAAATAATGGTAATGGAAAAGATTGAGAATAGATTTTAAAAGCCCTTGTTCGCCAGGATTTTAATGCCTGCTTCCCTGGCCCTATAGTAGGCTGAGGGGCCTTTCTTAAGGCTGTTTGGGTCAACACCTGGGGCATCTGTCCTTACCTCGATTAGCTCGATGCCTCGTTGTTTTATCACATCGCATTGCCTTTGATATGCCTCCTGTCGGGAGATATTGACTGCAAGACTGTGTATATGCCATGGGGTCATTCTTTTCTCCAAAAAACTGTTCGAAGAGCTTTCCAGATTATCCGAAGCTATAAAGTGAACGATGATTTTTTCCGGCTGAATCAAATCAGCTAAGGCCTGAACAGGGGCCTTGTTCACCATACCTCCATCAACATATAGTGAACCATCAATCTCCACAGGTTTGAAGAGCATGGGCATGGCTCCTGAAGCCTGGATCCCTTTGATCAAACTTCCTCGGGTGAAAAGCTCTTCTCTCTGGAGGGTGAGATTGGTGGCTGTGATCACCAGGGGCACATGGCAGTCTTCTATTTGTTTGATCGGGATATTTTCCAGAAGGCGGGCAAATCCTTTTCCCCTGAGGTAGCCGGAATATCCTCTGAATAGTTTCAGGGCCCCTTTAAGTATGAATGGCATGGGATCAGGATCCCAGAAATCGGATTTTTTCAGCCTAAGAAGGATTTCCCTTATGGTATGGTCACTCATATCTGAGGCCGCCATTGCAGCGATAATGGCCCCTGAGCTGGCTCCGGCATAACCGGAGGATGGGATGTTAAGATCCCGAAGCGCAGCGAGAAATCCAGCATGGGCAAAAAAACCGAAAAACCCTGATGAAAAAACCACACCTATACTGGAACCAGTATCTTGATGCACTATTCCCGCCATCTTAAAACATCTTTCAGCAGAACCCTTAAAGATTTATCAGGAAAATTCCTGGTACCCCTTCTTTTTTGAAAGATCTTCAAAAGGTCCACATTTTCCCTATGTGAAATCATAAGGGTTTAAGCATTGTAGACTCAAATATGGGTTTTATCAATTTAAATCCTCCCACTTTCCCTCCACTGATAGCAGGGATTAGGGGAACAGGCGAATTGCTCATCTCAGTGCCAGAGCCAAAGGCGCATACCTTACTTGAGAAGCTTCATCAAGTATGAGTAAAGGATGCATCAATTATTGGTAAGGTTGTAGAAAAACCAAAGGGAAGATTATTATTAGATGAAAGCTAATAACCGATCAACACCTCATCCCCCTCTTTTTTGGCCCTAAATTATTTTTTTCGATTTCATAGGCCATTTCCACCCAGTTGCACAAAAGGGGTCTCGTATCTCTGGGATCAATGATATCTTCTATGCCGAATGCCTCAGCAGTTCTGAAGGGTGATTGAATTGCTCGATATGTATCCTGTAACTCATTGAGATAGGCTTTTGGATCATCTGCTGCCTCTATTTCTGCCCGATGTGCTGCATAGA
>CAYTDY010000178.1:0-5117 GCA_964436665.1 uncultured Desulfobacteraceae bacterium | reverse complement strand
TGAAATCACTAAATATTCCCCTTATTTTTATCAACTAATCTGGAGATGATCCATATTTACTAACTATGATTAATAAAAAACATAGAAAATAACTTTTTGATATTCTTAATATGGAAGAACTCCTTACCCTAAAAGAGCTTTCAAAGTATTTGAAAATAAGCAAACCCACCTTATATAAAATGGTTGAGAAGGGTAAAATCCCGGCCCTGAAGATAGCCAACCAATGGCGTTTCAAAAACGAGGATATAAACAGCTGGGTTGAAAAACAGAGGAAGATTAAACTATGAGGTCAAAAAATGAATTCATCATCTCAAAAGTGGCAACATCCTGGGGGTAAACTCAGGGAGCTCGGGCCAGAAAGCCTAACAGATACTGAGCTTCTCGCTATCTTGATTTCCTCAGGCATTAAAGGCAAGCCTGCTGAAAGGATTGCTGCTGCCTTTGAAATTGCACGAAGAATAGTAAATCAAATAAATTAGTATGCATAAAAAATCAATTCTTAACTATCTGAAAAATATAATTATTATAATGTAGCTCTATGTAAGGAAACAGAGATGATATGGGAAAATTTGGATATGGATTATCAAAAAATCCAATGTAATTGTATATGGTAGGCATAACTGAAGATGTTTAAAATCAGCAGACAGGCTGCTTTGAAAGAGATAGGAAAGATGGAAAACTGATCATTGTTTTCATACCTCTACTATGCCCCCGATATTTTCCCTCATCATAGCAATTGTTTCAGTATAATCCTTACTACCAAAGATGGCATTACCCGCCACAAATATATTGGCACCGGCCTGGGCGACTTGGCCTATGTTTTTAACATTGATCCCGCCATCTACTTCAATATCCACCTCCATGCCCTTTTGGCCTATTACCTTCCTTAGTTTCTCTATTTTTGGTAAAACCTCGGGGATAAAACTCTGGCCACCAAAGCCAGGATTAACTGTCATCAATACTACCATATCCAGATGTTTGAGCACATGCTCAATGCTGCTTAATGGTGTAGCGGGATTGAGGGAAGCCCCTGCCTTAACACCAGCATCTCTTATAACTCCCAAAACTCTATGCAGGTGAGTTACCGTCTCTACATGAACGGTGATCAAATCGCTTCCTGCTTTAACAAAATCATCAATATACCTCTCAGGGTTTTCTATCATCAGGTGAACATCTAAGGGAAGATTAGTTGCCTTCCTTGCTGCCTTTACAATCATTGGGCCCACTGTGATATTTGGCACAAAGTGGCCATCCATGACATCTATATGAATGTAGTCGGCTCCAGCCTTTTCAACTGCCTTTATCTCTTCACCAAGTTTAGTAAAATCAGCAGAAAGTATTGATGGGGCTATTTTTTCCATAGTAATCACCAAATTATTTCTATTTTCCTAAAATACTTCCCAAACTTAATTTGCTTCCCTTTAAAAATTCCTTAACGAGCATCCTCTTTTTCCCAGGGGATTGAATCTCTTTGACAATGAGGGAACCCTTCCCGGTTTCTACTTCAAGTCCTCTTTCAGTCAAGCCCTTTATCTGGCCTGGCACTGAAACTTTTTGCCTATCATCTACAAGGAAACATCCAAATAGCTTCAGCATCTTTCCATTATGGTATGAAAAGGCCCCTGGCCAGGGATCCAAACCCCTGATCAACCCACAGAGACGCTCAGCTGGCCAGGACCAGTCTATCAAACCTTGCTCCTTTGTTAGCTTTTTGGAAAAAGTAGCAAGAGAATCATCCTGTTTTTTCTTTTCTATCGTACCTTTAGCCAGCCCTTGGAGTGTCTTAATAAGTAATCCGGGTGCAAAAGAAGAAAGCCTATCATGCAACTGCCCCGCTGTTTCTCCTTCTAATATATCTACCTCTTGCTGCATAAGGATTGGCCCGGTATCAAGGCCTTCATCCATAAACATGGTTGTTAGTCCTGTCTTTTCTTCATTATTAATAATAGCCCACTGAATCGGGGCAGAACCCCTGTATTTTGGCAAGAGGGAGGCATGGATATTTATCCCTCTCCATTTGGCTGCGTTAAGTACCTTACCTGGAATTATCTGCCCAAAGGCAACAACAACAAGAAGATCGGGCTTTAGGGCAAGAAGGAGATTTAAAAAGCCATCATCTAACCTTTCTGGTTGAAGGATAGCAAGATTTGCCTCTTGGGCAAGAATCTTTACAGGTGGAGGTGTCAATTTTCGGCCTCTCCCCTTTGGCCTGTCCGGCTGGGTAACCACGGAAAGAATATCATATCCTTCATGAATAAGGGTTCTTAATGTAGGAACAGCGAACTGGGGTGTTCCCATAAAAATTATTTTTGGCCTTGATGGAAATGAGTCATAAGAAATTTGATTACCCATTATCTGGCCTTTTCATCAACTTCTCTACTTTTCTTTTATATAGGGTTCTTTTCAGATGACTAACATGATCAAGTATCAGTGTGCCATCAAGATGGTCTATTTCATGCTGGATACAGATAGCGGTCAAATCTTCTGCCTCAATATCAATTGGTTTACCATGCCTATCAAGACCTCGCACCTTAAGGTATTTTTTTCGGTTTATCTTGTCTTGAAAATCGGGTACGCTCAGGCACCCCTCTTCAAATGCAATCTTGTCCTCTGCTAAGACAATTGTTGGATTAATCAAAACAGTTAAATCTTTGCTCTTCTCTTTATAGTTTATATCAAAGATAATAACCCTTTTTGCTACCCCAACCTGGTTTGCAGCCAGGCCTATACCTGATGCCTGATACATCAACTTGCTCATATTATCTATGAGATCTTGTATTTTCCCATCAATATTGATGATCGGTTCGGCCTTTTTCTTTAAAATAGAATCTGGATAGGTAAATATCTCCATTGTTAATTTCCTCAAACAATCTTGACCCTTAACAAATAATCTAACCGCTTCCCTCTCAAAAATCAAGCTACTATATCGTCAATTGAAAACGGCTAATTGAAAATCTTCAATCTTCAATTAAAATCCTCATATCTTGACAACTTTTCCATCTGAAACTATCCTGATATTTATAGTGAATGACTTGAATAAGTAGACATTCAATAGTCTGTCATTGCGAGCGCGGCGAAGCAATCCCATGAGATTTCGGAGCCTGTTCCGAGCGGAGCGAGGAATCTCTTTTACCTTGAGGTTGACCATGGCCTCTGGCTTTTATGAACAGCCAGCTCCGAGTTTGCTTCGGCTCCGCCTCGCAACCACTATCGTTCCTCGCAATGACTGCTTTCTAGTGTCGTTCACTATAATTTCAAATAAATCATAATGCATGGATTAAACCTTTACGCCAAAGATCCGATAAAGATGAAAATAGAAGATCTCCAATTACTAAAAGAAGGTGCCAAAGAATTTGGCCTTAAGCTTTCAGAAAAACAATTACACCTCTTTGCCCTTTTCCTGGAAGGACTATGGTTATGGAACAGGCGAATGAATCTCACGGGCATATCAGAGAAAAGGGAGATAATTATAAAACTCCTTCTTGAGCCTCTAATAGCCCTCCCATATCTTTTATCAGGTGGCACAGTGCTTGACATAGGTTCAGGAGCCGGTATTCCTGGTTTGCCACTCAAGATAGCAAGACCTGAATTTGAGGTCCACCTTCTGGAATCAAAAGCTAAAAAAGTGAGCTTCTTAAGGGATATGATCAGAAAATTAGGCCTCAAAGGGATTGGAGCATATAAGGGTCGGGCAGAAAAACAATCTGAACTACCTACACCTTTCCATTTCTATGATATTGTTACCGCACGAGCCTTAGCACCTTTAAAAAAAACAATTGACATCTGCTCCCCTTATCTTGGGCAAGGCGGTCTTTTGGTTACCTTCAAGGGGTCAAAAGTTGAACAGGATATTGAAGATAGTCAAAGATTAATGATGGAATTAAATTTCAGGATTAGTAAAAATATTCCCTATAGCCTCCCGGAAACACAGGGAAAGAGACACCTGCTGATCCTGAAAAAGGAAAGAACTTAGAAGAGGAGATAGTATTATGGCAGTTATTACTGAAGAAATTGAAATAGAGACAAAAGGCTTTAATGATGTTCGTGATATAACCCCACTGGTGGATGATTTTGTAAGAAAGCTGCCCTTCTCCGAAGGCTCTGTAATCATATTTGTTCCCGGCTCCACCGCAGGGGTAACAACTATTGAATTTGAATCAGGCGTTATTGAGGATTTGAAAGATACCTTTGAAAGACTGATTCCCCAAACCATAGAATACAGGCATAACCTAAGATGGGGCGATGGAAATGGCTTTTCTCATGTTAGATCAGCGATATGCAAGGCCTCTCTAACCGTGCCCTTTATTGCCAATAAGCCAACAACTGGTACCTGGCAACAGATTGTTTTAATAGATTTTGACAACAGAAAAAGACACAGAAGATTAATATTCCAGGCAATTGGCTAAACGGCTCATTTATAATGATAAATTTAGATTGCTTCGTCGCTATTGCTCCTCGCAATGACATTGATAGGCTGATCTTGTCATTGCGAGCAAAGCGAAGCAATCTCAAAAAAGGAATTTCCTATACAATTAAATTACTCAGGGAAAGATATTAACTGTTTAGGTAGATATTCAGCTCTCTTCTAAAAGAGTGAAAGAGTTTATTTCATGCGGTAGGTAATCAGGCCATGCGCTGTATCGTATGGGGAGACGCTAATCTGGACCCTGTCACCAATTATTACCTTAATTTTATTCTTCTTCATTCGGCCAGAAAGTACACCAGTAACCTTAACCCCTTTGTCACACTCGATTTCCATAGTTCCCCCTCCTAACGTCCGTGTGACTACGCCTTCTAAATGTATCAAATCGTTTCTACTCAATTCCCCCTCTCTTATTTTATGTTCTGAACTTTATGGAAAAACTTTTTTACTATATGCCATAAAATACCTTTTATGTCAATAGGTTACCTTAAAATTTTTTATAATCGTAAAAATTTGGTACTTACCGCTAATTTTTAAGAGAAAAAATCTCATAGAAAATTGCATTGATATCGCCTTTGTGTTTTGACCAATAAAAGAAATTTATGTATAAATGTGAAGTAACTGGTTGTCAGGTTCACTGTTCAAGCCCGCCCTGGCGCGACTTATTTACTATAATCTGTTGCCACTGTAGTAT
>CAYTDY010000177.1:0-5125 GCA_964436665.1 uncultured Desulfobacteraceae bacterium | reverse complement strand
AGATCTATACCACAGATTATCATCTTGAGTTGTACCAGAAAAAAGGGATTAAAATAATCAACCTCCGAGAGAAATCAAAATAAATGGGATTATTATGAACAAGGTGGCTCTGGCAGCAGCGGCCAGCGGTATAATCACGGATTTTATGGCCACCTGTTCGCCCCTTTAAACAGCCAAAATCCTGTCCCGACATACTTTTTCACTTATGACAGCCATAATCGCTTTGTCTTCAATCGAAAGGAAAAAAGGCTGTGCCTAAACTTCTCTGATCTGATTGGTAATTTTCATATAGATGGGAAGGAAAGTAAGAGGATTCTTAAAGATATTAAAAGGATTAAGTATTAAGGGAGACTTTAATAAAACTAAATCGTGCAATTAGCGGACTGTTTGAAGGAAATCAAAAAGGAATCCATTTGCAAATGAAGCCATTTGTAAATTCCTTTAAGATGATTTCTTTTCTGGCCAAAGGACTTCAGCTAAATAAAAGTCTTAGACAAGGGTTTTGATAAAAACTTGTCAACGAGGAGATTCTGGCGAAATTTTTTTGAAAGAACTCTCTCGCTTTTGACCGTATCTGTCAAAACCTCGTGATATGATAGGTCAGAAAACAAGAAATTGTGTTCTCGTATTCTTATAACAGTTTGCATATGCTACTATATGCATATGCTACCATATGCAATTTCATATAAAAAAGAGTTATTCCAATAAAAAAATCTGTTAGCCCAGGATGATTTTAGACGGATTAAGGTCCTGGGCCAGGGTTTTGATAAGAAAATGATAAATGAGGAGATACTCTCTAAATTTTTTTAGATAAAAGGAAGAAAACCCAACCCCATGACAAACACACTGTGGATACTGGAATCAATAGACGATAAAAAATTTCCCTACCTCTTGACCATCCTGAAGGACGGAAAGGCGCTCCTCCGGCTAAAAGTACAAGAACGGTGGCCCGGGCAGAAGGGACATGTCTTTTGTGTACGTGAAGAGGATGATGCCGGGATATGGACGATTGAAGAAGTCGAGCGGGTACCCGTTGTCTCACTAAGACGCTACGGCAAACGTCTGGCAGTCATACTTGACAGGCCCAAGAACAAGAGATGTGACTTCCTTTTCCTTACCAAGCAGTACAAAACCAGAGAGGGAGAATACGAACAAATATTTTGGAGAACAGAACGGGGATTAAAGGAACGGAAGCCAAGGGTAAAACTTTCCACCTATACCCGGAGCGAGTTGCTCATTGCTATAGACTCCGGTGAGCGGTATCCCTGGCGTTTTCCCGACAGCACCGTTGAAAGGGAACAGCTACCTGTTGGCGATTATGCATTAAAAGAGGACAACCGGATTATCGCATTGGTGGAGCGAAAAACCATGGACAATCTCTTAGCTGAATTCGGCAGGATGCATGTTTTTCACCAGCAGCTTACCGAGCTTGAGACATACAGGTATGCCGCCCTTGTAATCGAGGCCAATTACTCCGATTTTTTGAATCCCGGCAAGATGAAATACTATCCTCCTGCCTTCACATCCAAAGCAATTGCCGAGACTTATGCACTGCACCCAAATTTAATAATTGTCTTTGCGGGAAACCGTAAGCTTGCCCAAGAATGGACGCACCAATTTTTTTTCGCAATTACAGCTCATGAAGAAGATACACCGCACTATAAGGTCTCTGATATCATAGCGCGATATGGCACACCGCCCGATGCGAACGGGGGAAGTTACTACGAGATAAGACACAACATCGAAAATGAATTCCCCTGCGAATTCACAATAGCAATGATACGGGAGGCATTCCCCGATATTCCTGAATCAAATTTCCAAAGAGTACTTCGAGCCTTAAAAAAAGAAAGGATTATACAACCCCACGGTAGAGGGAAGAAGAGTTACTGGTCAAAAATAGAGGAAAGAGTTGACTGAAGAAGTTTGAGGAAGTATTGAAAGATCAAGGTGTTAGCTCAGGGGAACACTTTCTGAATCTCTTAAAAAGAGGATAAGATGTCTTCAAAGGTCATTTACGAAAGATTTTTGTGGTTTAATGACCAGGTTAAGGCCAAAAAATATCCCAACTCCAGGACTCTGGCGGACAAATTTGAATTATCCCCAAAAACAGCTCAAAGGGATATTGAGTTTATCAGGGATAGACTTCGTGCCCCTCTGGTTTATGTGCCAAACAAAAAAGGTTATGCCTATGAAGATTATAAATACGAACTTCCCGGAATATGGATAAATGAAGAAGAATTATCAGCCCTTCTTATCTCCTCCAGGCTTGCCTCCACCATACCGGATAAGAATTAAAATCCTCACTAACATCCTTTCTTAAGCAGATAGTATCCCTGCGCTCTCTAAGATCCCCTATTTCGATGAATGAGTTAAATGAGAGCGTATCGGTTAAAAATATAGAATACTCCCGGATAGGCGAGACAACCTTTCAAAAGGTGGTTGATGCCCTTTTCTATAAAAAAGCTTTAAGGATCTCCTACTATTCTCCCCACAAGGATGAATCCACAGAAAGAGACATTCTTCCCCTCCATCTGCTTAAATATATGGGGTCCTGGCATATTATCGCCCACTGAACCCTCAGGGATGAACTTCGGGACTTTGCCTTATCCAGGATACGCTCAATAGAACCATCCACCCACAAGATCAACCCACAAATACCCGTTGCTTCCATTAAGGAATATATAAGAAAGAACTTTGGCCTTTTAAGCAGTGAAACCACCGCAGAGGTCTGCCTTAAATTTTCTCCGGATATTGCCCACTGGGTCTCTGAGCAGATCTGGCATTCAAGGCAGGAACTAATCAAAAATTCCGATGGGAGCCTCCATTCATTATATAAGGGCATGATTGCCGCTAATCTCCTCGGTTCCATATTAAATCCCAAATGAGTATAAGTTTTTATATGTGGATAAAGCCTTAATTTAGAATCAGACCTAAGGTCTTCCCATCCTTTAGGTTCACAAGACCTTCTTCACAGATTCTCAAAAAAGGTATGGCTGCACCTGTAAGGGTAACAAGTGTCAATAAGGGATCCTCATATGGAAAGCCAAGATCCTTTATAACTTTTTTTATCTCTTTCATCCTTTTTGCAAGCATTTCCATTGACATATCAGCTATGATACCAAATACAGGCAAGGGAATTTCTGCCAAGATCTTCCCCTTATCATATACAACAGCCCCTCCCTGTAAAGCATAAATCCTGTTAACAGCACCTGCCATATCCCTGTCATTTTCACCTACAACAATGATATCCGATGTATCCCAGGCTGCACTGCATGCAATAGCCCCTCCCTTCAAGCAGAATCCCCTGATAAGCCCAACAAAGATCTTTCTTGGAATATATCTCCTGTCAATGGCTGCCACCTTTATTATATCCTTGCTTACATCTGATCTGATCTCACCGTCAATAATGGGCAAAGAAATTATGAGCTCTTTGGTCACCAAATCCGTAACCTGGTCAATTACCCTGACATCCACATGGGAGGAGTTTCTTCTGGCTGGTATAGAAAAATCTGACGGCTCAAGCTTTCTTGAAAGGTGAATACTGTTTAAGCTATCCTTGGAAAAGACATGTTTTCTTGGAGATACCAGGAGATTTCCTTCCCTGGCTATGATCTTACCCTTACTTATTACGTATTCCGCCTTAATGGTTCCGGGATCTGGTATAATAAGCATATCCCCATATTTCCCGGGGGCAATTCCACCAATTATACCATCCAGTAAAAAATACTCTGCCACATTTATAGTGGCCATCTGAATAGCATTTACCGGATCAAAACCACAATCAATGGCCTTTTGAACAACAAATTCCATGTATCCCTTATCAAGCAAATCCCCTGGTTCTATGCCATCAGTAACCAAAATGAGCCTCCTTAAGTCAACCCCTGCATCCTTTATATTGGATATAGAAGCAAGATCCCTCCTTATGCTTCCCTCTCTTATCATGACATGCATACCCAGCCTTAACCTCTCAATAACCTCCTCTGTATTTATCGGCTCATGGCAGGAGGATATACCATGGGATATGTATGCCATAAGTTTTCTCCCCTTTGCCCCTGCAGAATGCCCTTCCAATGTTTTCCCAGATTTAAGGGTTTCCTTAAAAATTGGAAGAAACTCCTCTGGTTCCTGCATAACCACCTGCCAGTATGATTCACCCAGCCCTACAATATCATCCCTTAAAAGAAGTTTTTTTAGTGTCTCTTTTGAAATACCTCGTGCCTTCTTGCTTATGGAAACCATAGAAGGTGCAGTACCAAAGATCTTGATAGGCTGATCCCTTAGAGAGGCCAAAAAATCAACTACCCCTTCATAACCCGTTACTGGAAAGGCCTCCATGGTTTCAGTTATTATAGTTGTTGTGCCACCTTGCATGGCATATAGCAGAAACTCACTTATATTAAACAGCCAGGCAAGATGGGCATGGCCATCAATAAGGCCTGGAATAATGGTTTTGCCTGTGGCATCAATTACCTTAGTATGCGGGCCAATCATATCTTCTGGATCATCCCCTACATAGGCAATCCACTCTCCTTTAATAGTAACCGAATTGCGGTCTAGTAGTTCGCCAGTATATACATTCAGGACAGTTGCATTGATAAGAGCCAGATCAGCCTTTTCCTTGCCAAGTGTAACATCAATTACTTCCTTTGTCGTATCTGCCCCCCCTATCGAGAGTAATCCATGTCTTGTCATATTGAAGGTCTCCTTGATCCTGGGATCTTAACCATTTACGTCTTTCTATTTATAGCATCTTACTCCGAAGCTTCGCTTTAGAGTTATTCATGAAAGAAACTCTAAGTTATCTTACTTAATATGTTAGACCCCAGTTAAATAGAAAGACAGATTTAACGGGGCAAGCACGATAAACAGGCCCGCCCTGGCGCGAATTGCTTGGAACATGATGTTATTCTCTCAATATTTCGAAGTCTTAATTCCTAGAACTAAGTCCTTGCAAGTCAGCCTGCCCTTGCGCGACATGCTTAAACCAGACTGTTAAGTCTATAAGGTACTACGTACTCGGATCAGCCTATTAATATTATAGGCCAGGTCTGGGCCAGGGGTCTGGGCCAGGGATTGACAGGTTTTTTGTTGTCCTTTTGTCCTTCCCGGATGGAAGGACAAAAAC
>CAYTDY010000176.1:0-5185 GCA_964436665.1 uncultured Desulfobacteraceae bacterium | reverse complement strand
TATTTTCTCAATATATTTATAATCTTGAAAATCTGAGTCCATCTGCGTCCAAAAGGAATTTTCTATACTAATAAATTATCCAGTAAACATTGGGAGCTAAATTTAAGGGTTAGGAAAGAGATTGGTGATTAAATTTTTGGTAGGCAGAGTAAAGCCTTTGGCCAATGGTGATATAGCCACCGATAACAAGTATCCACAAACCTAAAAGAAGATATTTAGGGAGTAGCAACATGAGAAATATGATGAGGACTCTTTCAGGTCTTTGTAACAGGCCTATTGAGCCAAATTCCAGAAAATTTTCTGCTTTTGCTTTTATATAGCTTGTAATCAGGGAGGCTATCAGGGCTAAGAGGCCAAGAAGAAAGATTCCCCTGTTTCCAATCTTGAAGGCATAAAAGATGACAGCAAACAGTATTGCACTGTCAGAGAATCTGTCCATTACCGAGTCGAAGAAGGCACCGATAGGCTTAGCACTATTGCTTCTCCTGGCAAGTGATCCATCGAGGGCATCAAAAAGTGAGAAAATTATAAAAAGGGAGGAGCCTATTATCCAGTTTTCATAATATATTAAAACAGATGCCAGAATTGTGCCGAGAACGGCGATCAGGGTTAATCGGAAGGCTGAGAAGCGATGTCTGATCAAAAAGTCTACAAAAGGCATTGAGACTTTTTCAAAGGGACCCTTAAGGTGATGTATCATTTCATTTTTCCTTTTCTAAACCCGTGCGCCCTATTAAATTTATAAATAATATAGTAAGCTGAATGTAATTTTAGGTCAAGTCAATGTTTTAACTGTCCATAGGTTGACCAGATCAAACAGGTTGCTTTTTCTGTTTAGAGCTTAGAATTAGTGGAAATTAATTGACAGTGTTAAATTAAAATATTAAGTAGTGCCTGAACGAAAAGCATTGTTCAGACAAAATCCGAATATCTAAATCCGAAATCCGAAGCAAATTCGAATATCAAATGAAAAAATGACCTAAACTAATACTTTTGAAATACAGTGTTTTTGTCATTGGAACATTAGTGTTTTGGTTATTGTTTCGTATTTCGTGCTTCGGCCTGCCCTGGCGCGACTTTCACGGGAAAACATGTTGTCGCTGCAATACTTCGGAAGTGGAATCTATATAGCCAAGTCCTTGCAAGCCAGGTCTGGGCCAGGGATTTCGAATTTCTTGACCGAAAAAACAGGGTTTTCGGTCAGACACTAAGCAAGAGCCTCAGCTTGTTCTGCTCATCCCCGCTGAAACAGCGGGGAGAGTGCTGGAATGATGGGTTCAATCGAATGACTATTGAATATTGACTATTGACAATTGTGAATTTCCAATATCAACATTCAATTTTTACTATCCATTACTCCAATATTCTATTTAAATGGCATAACTCGGTTGCCAGTAAAAAATTTATGATTTCAATAAGTTATAAAATGTTTGAAGTGTGAATTATGGTTACTAAATCAAAAAAAGGTTTTATAATAATAGACCAAGAATTGTGTAAGGGTTGCTATTTGTGTAAATTAGTGTGTCCATTTAATCTGATTTCTATTTCTGACAGGTTGAATCAGAAGGGTTATCATCCTGTTAAATATATTGAAGAAGGTATAGAGAGTGAAAAACATAAATGTAAGGGTTGTGCGCTATGTGCCATAGTATGTCCTGATATAGCTATTGAGGTATATTGTGAGTGAAAAAATGTTAATGCGAGGTAGTCATGTTATTGCTGAGGCAGCAGTCAGGGCTGGATGCCGCTTCTATTTTGGTTACCCTATAACCCCACAAAATGAACTAACTGAATATATGGCAAATGCGTTAGCATCTCTTCCAGATGGTGTCTTTATTCAGTCGGAGAGCGAGTTGGCTGCAATTAATATGGTAATAGGCGTTGCAATGGCAGGTAAAAGGGCCATGACCTCTTCATCCAGTCCTGGCATAAGTCTGAAACAGGAAGGGATTTCCTTCTTATCTGCTCAGGAGCTTCCCGCAGTTATTGTTAATACAATGAGGGGTGGACCTGGATTGGGGAACATTGCCCCTGCCCAGGGAGATTACTTCCAAGCCACAAGGGGTGGTGGTCATGGGGATTATCGGACCATTGTTTTGGCTCCTGGATCTGGTCAGGAAATGGCTGATTTTACTCGAGTTGCCTTTGAATATGCTGATAGATACCGGATTCCTGTTATAATTTTAGTAGACGGGATGATGGGTCAGATGATGGAGCCAGTTGAATTACCAGATCCAATTGACCCCAAATCTCTTCCTACAAAACCATGGGTTCTTAATGGTGCAAGAGATAGGCCGAGCAGGATTATTAGATCTCTTATACTTGATACATCTGTAATGGAGGAACACAACTGGAAATTATTTAGAAAATACGAAATGATAGACAAAGAAATACCTCAGGTGGAACTGTTTTTAACTGATGATGCCCGCTTGGTAGTCATTGCATATGGAACAGCCAGCAGGATAGCAAAGGGCGCAATCAAAAGAGTAAGGGAGATGGGCCTCAAGGTCGGTCTTGTAAGGCCTAAGACGCTATGGCCATTTCCTAAAAGGAATTTAGTAGAGATGAGTAGGGTTGTAACCGATTTCCTCGTCTTTGAAATGAGTACTGGTCAGATGTTAGAGGATGTTAAGCTGTCATTAGAAGGCAGGAGAAGGATCCATTTTTACGGTAGGCCTGGAGGAATAATATCTACCCCTGATGAAATTGCAAAGGTTATCAATAACATATATTTCAAGGAAGGGCTTGAGAGAGAATAGATGAAAAAAGTTTTTGGCAGACCAAAGAGTTTGAAAGATGCAGCATTTCATTACTGCCCTGGTTGTGGTCATAGTATCATTCATAGACTTGTCGCTGAAATAATTGATGAGTTAAATATAAGGGGGAAAGTAATCGGTGTTCCTCCGGCAGGTTGTGCAGTTCTCGCCTATAATTATTTTGATATTGATATGGGGGAGGCACCTCATGGAAGGGGAGCTGCTGTGGCAACTGGGCTTAAGAGGGCATTGCCAGACAGGATTGTTTTCACTTATCAAGGTGATGGTGATATTGCAGCTATAGGAACAGCAGAGACAATTCATGCTGCTAACAGGGGTGAGAAGATTACGGTCATATTTGTAAATAATGGTGTATATGGAATGACAGGTGGTCAGATGGCCCCTACAACAATAATCGGGCAGGTATCCACTACAACACCTGGTGGAAGGGACCCAGATAGGGATGGGGCACCGATTGATTTAAGTGAGATGTTAGCTATTACCAATGGCAGTGTCTATATTGAACGGACGGCTGTTGATTCCCCGAAGAATATCATTCGCACAAAAAAGGCAATCAAAAAGGCCTTTCGGGTGCAGATGGCTGGTTTGGGATTTTCTTTGGTAGAGGTTCTATCACCATGCCCTACGAATTTAAAAATGTCCCCTGTTCAGGCAAATAAATGGATTGCCTCCACAATGACCACTTATTACCCTTTAAAGGTCATTAAGGATAAGGTTGGTAAATTGTAGGTTATTATTATGCTTATAAAGACGGTTTTTTCAGGTTTCGGTGGGCAGGGTGTGTTGATGATGGGCTATATCATGGCTGTATCTGCCATGAGGGATGGAATGCAGGTGACCTATTTACCTTCCTATGGTGCAGAGGTAAGAGGAGGTACAGCAAATTGCACAGTATCCATCTCAGATGAGGATATTGCATCACCAGTAGCATCTTCGCCGGATTACGTTATTGCTATGAATAAACCTTCTTTGATCAGGTATGAAGGTCAGATTAAAAATAAAGGAGCCCTATTTTTAAATTCAGATTTGATTGATATTGATCCAAAGAGAGAGGATATTGAGGTTTTCAAGATACCAGCCAACACTATAGCTAAAAACATAGGAAGTGAGAGGGTAATCAATATGATCATGCTGGGTGCATTTGCAGCAAGTACTAAGATTACAAGCATAGACTCTTTGATGAATGGATTGATTGAAGTTATTAAGACTAAGAGTAAAAAACAAACAGAGATCAACAGGAAAGGATTAGAAATGGGTGCCAAATACGTTTTAGAGGGAGAGTAGAGATGCTTATCAAAGAAATTGTTTTAACCTTGAAGAACGAACCGGGGCAACTATCAGCGGTCAGTGATATATTGGGTTCAAATGGAATCAATATCATTGCCTTTTATGTGAGCACAAAGGGCAAAGAAGGGAGTCTCAGGTTTGTAGCCAATGATCCAGGTAAGGCTATAAATGTGTTGAAGGCAAGAGGTTACAGAATGAAGATAGAAGAGGTGATTGCCTGTGAAACACCCAATCATCCAGGAGGGCTTAATTCTATACTGAAACCACTTAAAAAAGAAGGAATTAATGTCGACTACATCTATCCATGTCTCTCCCGTCTGGGTACAGGGGGTACTGCTATACTTATTCTTGGTGTAGCCTCTAAAGATAGAGAAAGAATCCTTAATGTGTTAAAGGAAAATTGGATTAGTGTATTAAATGAAGAACTTTATAGATTATAAATATGTAGTCCCCACAGAATAATGCGGGTAGTTAAAATTCCTATTGATTGCTTAAATAAATATTGAAACAAATACGAATATCGAAATTAGAAATTCGAAAAAATATCGAAATTCAAATTATTAAATGTTCAAAACTTCATTCACTCCTAACCAATATTGATCCTGTTTTTCATAAGTTTGGAGTTCACTTTTACAAATGCAAGTGCACTTCTTTTAAATCATATTATTTTGGATTTTTTATTTTGGTCATTTGAATTTGTTTAGGCTCGCCCTGGCGCGATATAGTTGATACAGGCTATTGTCAATTAGATATCTCAGGATCTGAGTATTTTCAACTATGATCATATGAGTAAGGTCTGGGCCAGGGATTTCGATATTCGGATTTAGGATTTATTTACAGAGGTATAATGATGGATAATGAAATGTTTTCCATTGTTCTGGATACCCTCAAGAAGATTGAAAAGGAAAAGCTATCACTTGAGACAAGGTTGGAGATGGATAAGAAGGGTGATTTTCCTGAGGAGCTTATCCGCTTTTTACTTGGACCTGATATTGCTCTTCATATGATTTTTATCCCGGCCGAGTATGGTGGTTTAGGGGCAAGCGCTCTACAGATTGCAAAGATCTCAGAGGAAATGGCCAAGATAGATATGGCCATTGCTACTTCATTTCTGGCAATCT
>CAYTDY010000175.1:0-5203 GCA_964436665.1 uncultured Desulfobacteraceae bacterium | reverse complement strand
CATGTCCAGAAACTGACTGTCTTCAGGAACCAAGGGGAGCTTCAAGACAAGTCTGCTTCTGACCAGTTCTTTTTCAAGATAAGCTAAGAGTGCGGCTATCACTTCCTTGCTGTTTCCAGACGGTATGAGCCCTGCGTAATTGCAATTTACTGAGCCTATAGTCTCTAAAATGTGAAGGCTAATCAGGCCTGCTCTATACTCGACCTTCATTAACGGGACAATGCCAATGATCTGGTGCTCCTTTTCAATGAGTAATATATTTAACTTCTTTTCGTCACCAAAGTGCTTCCACCATGTTGATAGCCACTCATGGGTAAGATATATTGAATTATCATTGCTGCTCTTTGGCAAAAAACTGTTCCAGACCCCTGACAGCGATTCAAATTCCTTTGGGTCTACTATTACCCTTACTGTTGCTCTGCTCATTTTATGACACTATAGGCCCGATGAAGGTTTCTGGACAGACAATATAGAAGAGACCAATTGTCATTAGACTAATCGTTATGACCAGTCGGCACAAGTGGGTGTTTCATTCCAGTATTGCCACCACAGGATCTTTAAATAGCGGGCTTTGGCATATATCCTGGGGCCAAACTTGGCATGCACCCTCTGAGAAGCAATATTTTTCGTACCTACCGCGTTTCTGGATGTCACTATCCCCCTTTCCCTAAGAAATTGGAACCTTTTGTAATAGCCATACGCCATGAGACCCTTTCCCCTGTATTTTGGAATCGTTACAGTACCTCCCGTGCATGCCTCTTTATTTAAGAAGTCAACCCGGTAAGGGACGGGGTCGAGGGTATTTTTGGCTTCCTCAGTCATGGCCACCAAGCCTAAGTGAGCAAGCTCTCGTCCAATGAAGATGCAAAAAGCGATTGCCCCTCTATCAAGATTCCTCCTGATATATATGGCATATGAACGAAAGTCAAAACCATTAGCAACCAGCTCATCAGCCTTCTGATTCGTAGAGACTATGTGAACAGCGAAATTTTGGATTTTCGGCATAAAGTCAGCCTCATTTCTCTCCCTCATCGTATGCTCATAAAGATAGTAGGTTCCATATCGGAAGAAGTATCGTGCAAGAAACGTAAATCCTTTCCTGAGTAAGGGAATGAGACCCTCCTTTTGTAAGACATCCTTGACCCCAATAGATAGTGCTCTTAGTGTGGTTTTCATAGTTATCTCTGTCAGCGGTCAACAAACGCTGGCGACTTCTCACCCCAAATCCTACTAAAAATTGGCCCATCAATCAATCCTTTTAGATGACCGCAATGTATACTTGACACACAACAGTCTTTTTCCTATTCTCCATCTATTGGAAAGTAAGTTCTTATCATTATCATCAGATCTAAACATCTCAAGCCTTATTTGGATGAAAATTGCTACCAATTAAGTCACTGATTTTGGGGATCCCAGATGTTTGACCGAATCCCGACAGCTTATCTCAGCATTTTCACTATTACTTTTACGGAGCTAAAGACACAATCAATAAAAAAATTAAAAACTATCAGATTTGAGCAGGCAGCAAATAACGGGACCAATGAATGTTCCGATAGAAGAATAAGAAGATCTCTCTATCTGATTTGCATCGGCCTTTTAGCTAATAATTGTTTCCCTTAAAACAACAAAATAGGGAAGGGGAACATGAAATGTGTGTGATCCGATAATCCCAACAGGTCAGGGCTAATTTTCAATGAAGGTTTTTACAGTATCAATGGTAAGTCAAGAGGAGGGCACATGAAAACCTGCACACGGTGTATTCTCCCCTCTAACTATCGCAATATCCGCTTCGATGCTGATGGTGTGTGTAATTATTGCAGGACATATGAGGAGCTCAGGCCGCGGCTCACTGATTTTGAGCACCTAAGGACCCTCTTCGAGAGCCGGCTCAATAGATACCGGGGGCATTTCCAATACGATGTCCTCGTTGGAATCTCCGGGGGGAAGGACAGCTCTTACCTCGTCTACACCCTCAAGAAAGACTATGGGCTGAGGGTGCTAGCTTATACTTCAGACAACGGGTTCATGAAAGACTTCCCCAGGCGAAACATAAAGAGGGTAGTAGAGAAACTGAAAGTAGACCATTTCTTCTACCAGCCGAACTGGGAAATACGCCGGGAATATTTCCGAGGTGCCACTATCCGGTTGGGATTTCCGTGCATTGGGTGTTCCCAACCAGGAATTGCTCTCAGGCACAAGATTGCCTTCGAACGCGGGATTCCCTTCGTAATCCAAGGCAGATCACGGCAGCAGATGTTCCGGGAACTCCTGCCCGGCTCCCTGGATAGGTCCATCCCTTTTATTCGCTGTAACCTGTCTCCTTACAGTGTTGAAGATGTGAGGGCAACTTACCTCAGATACCTGGAGTGGGTGAAGTACTTTATGGGTTGGATTATCCCGCGGTCCGAAAATCGAAAAAAGATCGAGGAAGAGTTCTTCCCAGACCTCGAACATTTCAGGCAGGCGGACTTAGTGCCGGAGACCCTGGCCTTCTTTCTCTACCATCCGTACGATGAGGAGCGTATGAAGAGTATTCTCGAGGAGAAGGTGGGATGGGAGAGGCCTGAAGGGGATGACATCCTTTCCCACCACGACTGTGAAATCCATGATGCTGCTTCCTACATCCACCACCGCTGCTTAGGTTATCCCTTGCTTGCCTCTGAGCTTAGCGTGGCCATCAGGGAAGGTCAGATCACAAGGGAAGAGGCCCTCGCTCGCCTTCAGAGGGAGGATGCTCTTTGGGAATGGCCTGAGGAGTCCATGGGCATTCTCGGGGAGCGACTCGGCCTTTCGGAAAAGGCCATCCGGCAAGTTATCCGGAGGAATCGCCTAAAGCACAAGCTATTGCGACTTGGCCTCAAGGCTAGGTCCCTTTTTCGCCACCCGGTGCTCGATCTGTTCGGAGAATAAGGTATGAAGGAAAGCAGAGAAAAGCCAAAAGAACACGATTTCCCTTCTGTGAAAATGGGTAAAATATTATTGATCTTGTTTGTTCCACTCGTCGTTATTGTATTTTCCATAGGCGCTCTTCCAACCACATATTCTCTACTCTTCATATTATCATTTTTCGATCTGACCAATCCCTTTCATATCCTTTTTCTGCCTATATTAGCCATTTTTGAAGTTCTATTATTTATTATTTCAGAGGCCCTGATATCAGGGATAGTCATCAAAATATTTCGAATAAAATATGACGAGGGAGAATATGAGGTAACAGAAAAATATACGAAACTTCTTAAAATGACTTTGTTTCATCTACTATATCGTATTCCTTTCAAATTGATTGATTTCCTTGGTATAGATTTTCTTAGAATAAAATATCTTTCCTTAGTTGGTTTAAAAATAGGAAAAAACAGCTCATTAGGCAGTACAGGCGTATTTATTATGGATCCCTGTCTTGTAGAGATCGGGGATAATACATTAATAGGTGCCTACACTCATATTATACCTATTCTTATTGAAAAGGAAAAAATAATCAGCAAAAAGATCAAAATCGGCAGTAACTGCCTAATATCAGGTGATACAATATTACACCCGGGAGTAACCATAGAAGATGATGTAATGTTAGGATCGAGAAGTCTGGTCTTGAAAAACCAGACCCTGGAAAAGGGAAAAGTATATGCAGGGACTCCTGCAAAGGAACTAAAATCTTCAAAAAAACTACTGAAACAAGATGATGGTGTTAATAAAGTGTAATAACCGCTGAATTTTAGATTGAAAGG
Organism: uncultured Desulfobacteraceae bacterium; assembly: GCA_964436665.1. Lineage (GTDB taxonomy): Bacteria > Desulfobacterota > DSM-4660 > Desulfatiglandales > B25-G16 > CAYTDY01. Next base: position 1,481 of record CAYTDY010000175.1, on the reverse strand, counting down.
ATTACGAAATCTCCCATTTCTTAAAATATTTTAGATAGTTTCGGCATTGAAATCAAAAACGTCAATAGAATGATGAAGGTGTTTTCTCCTCTTTAATAGCCCCATTTTTCTATTGTAAATTTCCAATTAGAATAGATTTTCTTCTTTATGTGCTCCTCAATATGGTACTCGTGTGTCTCAAAGTTTGATTGTGAAGCTATATAATTAATAAAAGCCTCCTGGTATTCCTCAAAACCAGGAAGCCCTAGTTCTTGATAGATTCTTTCAAGTTCTTTCAAAGGATCTTTTATAAAATCCTCATATTTTACCTCAATAAGATTTCCCTTTGAAACTTTATCTTTCTCTTTAAAAAACTTCTTAAACATCTTTTGGTAAAATACCATAATATTGTCTTCGATTTCTCTTTCACTCACCTTTTGAAAATGAAAAAAGGCCAGTTGCTTTTGATAAAGCCGCTTAGTTGAAAAGTAAACGTCGTAGGGATTTCTATAGATATGGATAAATTTTGCATCAGGAAACAGTTCTAAAAGTAGACCTAAGCGTGCGGTATTTAATGGACTTTTTAACAGAAGTCTCTTACCACCTGACTGCAAGGTTACCTTCCTCAAGAAATATAGATACGTTTTCTTCCATTCTCTAATTATTTTTTCACCGACACCGTCAAATAGCACAAATTTTTCATAATAATTCTTCATATTCCTTGGAAACCTAAAGCCATGGTAGAATGAGTAAGGGGAAAGATTGCTTATGGCAAATTCTTCCTCAAATGGGAATTCTGGCGCCATTTTTACATCATCCATCGATCGCGTCTCAGGCAGTTTTTTTCTATAATAGAGTTCGAAAATTTTTCTGCTTCCGAGAAACACTTCCGGAGCCATTGCCTGGAGGGTTGATACATAGGAAAGGTTTCTGTCAAGACTCATCAGGCTATGAAGGTATGTTGTGCCGCGTCTCGAATGGCCAATAATAAATATAGGGGCGTTCTTGAGTGCGGTTGTCCCTATCATTCTATTGAAACAAATCCATTCAAAAATCCTGAATGGTGTTGCAAGGCAGACCATAAGAGTGTGGAAGATCACTTGGGTTATACATGCAAAACTGATTTTTACCCGATTCTCCATGAGTAATTTTATCCAAGTAGTCAGGTTCATTTTGCTATACCTCTTGAATACAAAGCAATAAAAGAGATTATCACTATTGATAATTTTAAACTATTTTCTATATGTTTGATCTTTTCCCTTGGTTCACTATATTTTTCAGCCATGATGTTAAATTGTCAGTTTGTTTGGTGTAAAGCAGGCTCACCTATTCCAAAATACAAACCAATTTCCTTCCCTATTGATTTCATTTTGATTTTTTCTTCTAATATAGTGCTTTGGACAAGTCAATCCAGAATAGTTGTTGCTTTCAGATGCAGTCTGATTCTTGCAGGCCTCATGTCAAACAACTTATTTACCACTTTGACTACGAAGGTTGGCTCT
>CAYTDY010000174.1:0-5223 GCA_964436665.1 uncultured Desulfobacteraceae bacterium | reverse complement strand
AAAAGGTTATGCACTGGAGCAGGTGGCAGCTCGGTATTGGTCCTATGATGGATTCGAGTGTATTCTTGATCCTTCCCGTTGTGTTATTAATAGGAAAAATTTACTTCCATCATACATTAGGAGAGATTATCGCCATACTTTATGCCTTCTCACGGGTCTACTCTCCTGTTAAGAATCTGGCCAGGATAAATAATAACTTGAAGACACTTCAGGGTGCAACCAGAAGGGTCTTTGATATAATGCATACAGTGCCAAGTATACAGGATAAGCCAGGGGCAAGGAAGATTCCGAGACTAAAAAATACTATAGACTTCTCTCATGTTGATTTTGGATATGAACCAGGGAAATTAATATTAAATGACATCTCTTTTAAGGTAAATGCAGGGGAGATGGTGGCCTTTGTCGGTTCAACCGGGGCAGGTAAAAGCACACTTTTGGATCTAATACCCCGTTTTTACGATATACGCTCTGGCTCTATAACCATTGATGGGATGGATATCAGAGAGGCAACACTGGAGTCCTTAAGGGATCAGATTGCTACTGTAAGTCAGGAGAGTCTCCTTTTTCATGACACTATTAATAGTAATATCAATTATAATGGAGACCATTATAAAAAGGAACAAATTGAAGATGCAGCCAGAACAGCCTTTGCCCATGATTTTATCATTGCCTTTCCAAATAAATATGAAACAATTGTTGGCGATAGAGGAACACTTCTATCTGGCGGACAGAGACAGAGAATTGCCATAGCCAGGGCTGTACTTAAAGATCCGGCTATCATGATTCTTGATGAGCCTGCCTCAGCCCTTGATCCAGAAAGCGAGCTACTTATCCAGGAGGCCATTGAAAATCTTCTTGGACAGAGGACCATCTTTATTGTTTCCCACCGCCTGAATACAATCAGAAGGGCTGATACGATTTATGTTCTGGAGGATGGCAGGATTGTTGAGTCAGGCACACATGAGGGACTTATTGCCGCGAATGGCAGATATAAGAACCTCTATGATATACAGTTTAGGACCTAAGTTGAACAAGCTAAAACCAAATATAGTTCAAGCCCGATTTTCACAGAGTCGAAAACATGCACCATCAATAATATCAACAGACGACAAGGTGGATGAAAAAAAGTGACAAAAAGTCCGAGATTACAAACGCTGAGGTTTAATATGCAAGATTTAGTCTTATGAATCTCATGGTGGCAATTTTGATCTTAGGCGACTGGATGAGCTTTGATGTAGAAGAGGATCATCGAGGCTCCAAAGCAAAGGACGTCAAAGAACTTTAATATTAAAGCCTTATTCTAAGCTTATGTGATTTAGGTAGAGTTGAGATATTGCCTGTTATAGAGATCAGGTTGTAGGATATGAAGCCATTGTCTTTTTTTCGGAGGTAAGGGAAGATAGAAATGGATATACGGCGATGTTTTGACATTCTCGAGCTTGATCGTGATGCTACCATAGATAAGGTTAAACAGGCTTATAAAGATTTAGTCAATATCTGGCATCCGGATCGTTTCTCCAACAATCCTCGACTAAAACAAAAGGCTGAAGAGAGGTTAAAGGAGGTTAATGAAGCCTATGAGACGGTGAAGTCCTTTTTATCCTCAAAAAAACCGCCAGAGCAAGAGAAAGCCCCGCAAACAAAAGCCGAGGCTAAGGCAGAAGCCGAGACCAGTGTAAAAAAAAGGGCTGAGACAGAGTACCATAAGTCCCAAGTAGAGACTGGAGTGAAGGATAAAACAGAAGCTTTTGTTGAAGCAGGCACAGGTATTGTTTTGAGCCTATTTTCCTATCTTTCTTCATCATTTCGTCGCATAGTAGTAGAGGCCAAGACTGAGATAGACCAAGGGAAGTCGAACCAGCGGCAAAAAAGTGACGATATTAGAGGAAAAGGCAGAAGGAGAGGCATGGGAAGAGGGAAAAGAGTAGATAGAGGCAGAGGTATGGGCCGAGGTGGCGGTATGGGTAGAGGTGGTGGAGGTACAGGAAGAGGTTGAGGCTAATTTAGTGGAATAATTATATTGATAAAAGTAGATTACCTATTTTAGATGCTTTTCCAAAGATTTCCCTGAAACTGGGATATGATTTTTGATTTTTCTGACAAGGATAAGATTTCACTCAGTAATTAAGGATATCCCATGGGCAAGAATTCTTAAATATCTAAATCCCAAAGATTCAAGTATTGTGTTGTGATAAAATCGGATGGAATGCATGTACCCAATATGGCAAGATATACGTTAATCAGAAGATGTTAGCAGGGATCACAACATATTGACTGATTATGCCTTCCCAGTTTTATGAGCCCCAAAGATTCACTCTACATAATGAAGTACTATAGATTCTAGCAGCTTAAAACCATGAAGAAAGGTTATCATCAGGCTGATTCGCTATAATTTGCCTAATTCATCCAAGAATTTGATGACCCTCAATGACTCTCCGATCCCAGGGGTGCCACTCATAGCCACCACTACTTGAAGGGTTTCCAATATCTCATCTTTCGTGGCACCGGCCTCCAGTGCACGCTGGGTTTGGGCAAGTATGCAATTGGTGCATGTGGCCCTGAGTGCGATGGCCAGGGACATCAACCTCTTGACTTTGCTGCTAAGTGCTCTATCCTTGTAGGCCTCGTCAAGCACGGCGGACTCTGCAGCCATAAAATCGGGCACCGCCTGACTAAATGTATCACGTAGATCCACACGTTCATTGTTAAGCTCTATTTGACTTTCCATGTTTTACCCTCCCTATTCACTCGTTTTAGATCGTTGTTAATGTTGGCACAACCGAGATCACAACAATAGGTGGCGAAGGTGTTCCTATCAAGCCAATATGCACTAAGGTAGTATAACTAAAAAACGATTACTTCTCCATCAGGTCGAGAGTGACTGCTTATTTTTTATTCTTCACTCCGAAATGCATGTTAGCTATCAATATCATGTAGCTTTGACAAAAAATGAATTTATCTGCAGGATTCTGTACCATCAGTGAGTGAAACGAACCACATTGTCCATGGCAACTAAAACTTCATCCCCTTTTCTTTGCTTCAAAAACACGTTTAATGAGCAACCTTGGCCTATTTTTCCCGCTTGTAAAACAATTCAGGCTTCCCTTCTCTCTTTTCAAAGTATGTTTTTCTTAGCGACTTGGCTGTTATTCAACTACTTTTTTAATTGGCCGCATAGAAATGATAGCTATAAGACATGTAATGCTAATCGCAGTGCAGGTTAAAAATCCCGGCCGATAACTACCAGTGACATCGAATAGGTAGCCAACCAAAACCGGACCCAGAGCACCACCAATTGAAAAAGCGAACGTTGTGCCAGCATAAATCGCACCGTGTGACTTGAGCCCAAATAGCTCCGCTGCCATTGGTGACATAATTCCTCCGCCAGCCCACAAACCAAAACCATAAATAACGGCAAAAAGGTAAAGCGTCCACAGCTCTCTGGCTACCAGGAGCAAAAGAAAAGCGATCACTGACATAATAAGACAAATCATAAACGCTGACCTACTCCCAATCTTGTCGGCAACACCGCCTATTATAATCCTTGCAGGAATACTAACGCCGGCAGCCAACGAGAGAATACTGGCCGCTGCAGTGGGCTGAATCCCCAATCCCATAGCATGTATAACAATGTGCACAGCAATTACATTTATGAGATAAAAGTCACCAAAAGCTATGTAGTTAAGCAACCAGAATTGCCTGGTACGGATTGCCTCACTGAGAGAAAACCCTTCATTTTGCAAATCGAGCTCAACGGCTGTGGCTTTATCGGTCCCATAGGGCACCAGCCCCATCTCACCCGGGTCGCGCTTCAAAAACAGTGCTCCTGAAACTAATATCACTAGAATTATAGTACCCAAAATAATGTATGAAATACGCCAGCCGTAGGCTGATATGAATATACTTGATAACAAAGGCATAAATACTATGCCCAAGGCTGGGCCGGATACAAGAATACCCGACATCAGGGCCCTTCGCTTAACAAACCATCTGGCTACTGTAGACATCAAAGGTGCAATACAACCACTCATGCCAAGTCCTGCTATCAACCCATAGAAAAGGTAAAACTGCCAAATAGCCCTAACTTGTGAAACCAATATGTAACTTAAAGACAAAAACAGGCCACAGCACATCAACACGATTCTCGGGCCATACTGATCTGTGAGCCTCCCGGTAACAAGGCTCATACCACCTCCAATAAGGATAACCAAAGTGAAGGATCCTGAGATACCAGCTCTTGTCCAGCCAAATTCATTTAACATCGGCTCAAGAAACACACCAAAAGTGCGGTTAGTCCCCCAAGCTATAGTCATAATAGAAAATGCAGCTGCCACCACAACGTAACCATAGAATAACTTAGGCTTGCCATTCTCCATTTAGCACTCCCTTCAATTTTCAGTCAGAAACACAATCCATTCAACCAACCACGGTCAAAATGACACTTACCGGCTCAAGACCTTTGCATAACCGCCCAAGAATTGTCAAGGGAGAGCTCTCCTTTTGATCTTCTTCCATTCATATGACTCAAGAGCAGCCTGATATTGACTTGGCAAATAAAAAAACTTAGAACAGGATAAGATTATTTAACTAATCAATTTCATTAGAAAAAACAGGATATGTTACGTATAGAGCTATATACTTTTAAAACAACTATCTCACTGATAAAGACATCAGATCAGTTGCAAGGATAAGCTCTCCGTGGTAGGTTTTCCGGCATTGCATTTCTATATCGGCTTTTAGACATTCTGGATAGAAATGGGTTAAAATTAATTTTTTTACCCCTGAGCGGATAGCTATATCACCTGCTTGGGATGGGGTCAGGTGGCCTGCGATCTCTTGGCCATCAGGAAAGGAAGATTCAAGTATCAAAAGGTCTGCATCCCTGGCCAGATCCACAATTTCCTCACAATAACCGGTGTCTCCTGAATAGACAATAATTTTACCTGAGTTATCTTCTATTCTAAGGCCAATACTCTGTGGGGTATGGTTTAAAGGAGCGGATGTTATCTTAAATTTATCAAATTCTTTCCTCTCCTTTTCCTCAATATTTAATTCCTCTATCCTCATAAGACCATGAGGCAGATTAAGCCAGTTACCATATGGCCTTTTCAAAAGCGTTAAAAACTGATTGAATCCTTTTGGAGCTACAATAGTAAATGGTTTTCTCTTGCTAAGAATTGGAGGGTATCGTGTGGCAAAAAAGAAGTGTATAAGATCAGCCGT
>CAYTDY010000173.1:0-5225 GCA_964436665.1 uncultured Desulfobacteraceae bacterium | reverse complement strand
CATACCACAATACGCCCCAATAGGTGTTCGTACTGCACTGGCTATCACAACTTCTTTTTTCATTTTTTAAATACCTCCTTATTTCCTCATTAGCCGTAATCGTAGAATCCCTTTCCGCTCTTTTTTCCCAAACCGCCTCTTTCTACTCTTTCTCTAAGTGATTTGGGTGGCAAGTCTTTAGGATCATTTGTTTGTTTATATACTTCCATCATGGAATTATATTGAATGTCTAATCCACTTAAGTCAGCTAATTTAAATGGACCCATTGGATGATTTAAGCCCAACTCACACGCTACGTCGATGTCCTGAAATGAAGCCACACCTTGTTCGAGCAAGAAAAAAGCCTCATTTTTAATCGCCCTCACTATCCGTGTAACAATAAATCCGGGAATCTCCTTTTTTAAGATTACGGGGGTCTTATTAATTCCCTTAACCAGTGCAGCCGTGAGGTTAACAGTCTCATCAGAAGTATTGACTCCTCTTACTACTTCCACCAATTTCATGACCAACACTGGGAAAAAAAGTGCATATTTATACATTTATCCGCACGATTGGTAGATGATGCTAAAATTGAGTTACCAAAATAGGAACTATTTGTTGCAAATATAGTGCGAGACGGACATATTTCATCAAGTCTTGAAAAAACATCTCTTTTAACATCAATTTTCTCAAAGACAGCTTCTATCGCAAAATCAGCCTCAGAAGCGGCTTTTTCCAAACTCGTTGAACATTTTATTTTGTTAAGGGCTTCATCCGCTTGCTGCTGGGACATCTTTCCCTTTTGAACACGCCTTTCCAAAAGGCTCTTATTGCTGTTCATGGCATTGTTGAGCAAATCATCTGCAATATCGTTCAACATTACATTGTAACCATTTAATGCACATTGCATCGCAATCTGCGGGCCCATCGTCCCACTCCCAACTACACATATTTTCTTAATATCCTTTATATCCATGATAAACCTTCCCCTCCTTCCTTTTTCAACAAATCAGTCCTCGCCCAAATTTTATAACAATGGATCTAAACCAAAAAAAGGCCTGCGGAAAAGAGTACTATTTATTCTTAAAATCAGCTTTCCTCTTCTCTTTAAATGCTTTGGTCCCTTCTTTAACGTCCTCTGATGCCCAAATCAAACCCATTCTATTTGCATCTGCCTTTATCGCCTCCCTCAAATTACTGTCGAGTCCCTCCAACACAGATTCTAATGTCAATTTTATCGCTATAGGCCCTTTGGATAATATCATTTTTGCCATATTTTCCGCTGCCGTTAAAAGAGAATCGGGTGGAACGACTTTATTTACTAATCCGATGCGAAAAGCCTCTTGAGCATCGATTATCTCCCCTGTAAGCAACATTTCCAGTGCCCTTCCCCTGCCTACTAATCGGGGCAGCCTTTGTGTTCCTCCTGCAAAAGCAATTAAACCCAAATTCACCTCCGGCTGACCAAATTTGGCATTGCTTGATGCTATTCTAATGTGACAGGCCAAAGCAAGCTCACATCCTCCACCCAATGCATATCCATTTATTGCGCCAATCACAGGCTTGCCCAGCCACTCTATACGGTTACGCATCTCCTGTGCTTTTAATGCCCGCTCTTTTCCACCAAAGGGCTCTTGGTGTCCCAATTCGTGAATATCCCCTCCAGACACAAATGCCTTATCCCCACTTCCGGTTAGAATTACAATTTCTACCTTAGAGTTCTCCTTAATTTTCAAAAATACATCGCTCAATTCATCAATAGTCTTTGCATTAAGTGCATTTAAAGCCTCTGGCCTGTTAATTGTTACATATGCAATTTCCCCTTTTTCATGATACAAGATATTTTCATAATTCATCCAAAACCCTCCTCAATTAATTTCTATTGAAAATATCGCAATATTATTATATGTCAACAATTATTGAAACATCTCTTTATGGACGATATTTTACCCATCCCGAATATTCAATCGCCACTTAAAGAGATATCCCATTCCCTGCAAGTATAATCCATCAAGAGATATCATTGCCTATCGCATTGACGGAGTTTTCATGCCAAGCTCTGCGTTTCCCTCGTTTCATGTATGAAAAAGAAATATTGATTACAAATAATACAATCGCAATAACCTTGGCATAGTTATTGGGAACTACGAACAAGGGAATTTGTACAAGATATAAGACGTTTTCAACAAAACTATTCTTAACAAAGGTATAATTTGAGACTAAACATTGAAGCGCGATAACACACATAACTGAAAAGACCATTGACCATATTATATTTAACCATCCGCCTAACCCAACAAGCCCCCAATTATAGTAAAACAGAATAGGCATAAGGTATTTTGCTATACCTATTTTGACTGCCGTAAAACCGGTTTTTGAGGGATCTGAACCTGCAATGCCTGCAGCTGCATACGCTGCAAGTGCTACGGGAGGTGTTATCGCCGATACTATGCCGTAATAGAAAACAAATAGATGGGCTGCTATTACAGGAATCCCCATTTTAACCATAGCGGGAGCAACCAAAATAGCAAGAATAATATAGCATGCAGAGGTGGGAAGCCCCATTCCAAGTATCATGCTTGTTATAGCTGTCATGATCAGAAGAATCAGCTTACTTCCCCCTGATAAATTGATAATTGCGGAAGATATCGTAAGCCCCAATCCTGTCAATGAAATAACACCTACAACAATCCCAGCAACCGCACAGGCACATGAAACAGGAGCTATAGCCTTGGCGTTGGCCTTATTAGCCTCTATAATTTTACTGAAATTGAGTCTCCCAGTTTTTTTCACAAAACCGATGACAATAGTGACTAACATGGCATAGAAGGCACAAAGTGCAGGAGGATAGAAGTCAATAATTAAATAAAAAAGTACAATTATGGGAATCAAGTTATAAGATTCTAATAAAGACTGTTTAATACGCGGCAATTCATCATTCGTTAGTGGACGAATACCGGTTTTGACCGCTTCGACATGCACCGCTATGTAGATTGAAAGGTAAAAAAGGAATGCAGGAAGGGCAGCGCTGAAACAGATATTTCTGTATGGAATTCCCGTGTACATGGACATAATAAATGCGGCAGCACCCATAACCGGTGGGGCGAGTTGTCCACCGGATGAAGATACCGCCTCTACAGCGCCCGCATAAAAAGGCTTATAGCCCGCTTTCTTCATCATAGGAATGGTGACAGTTCCCGTCATTACCACATTTGCCACGGCACTTCCTGACATCGTTGCAACAAGACTACTAGCAACTACCGCTGCCTTGGCTTGTCCTCCCCTTTGACGCCCCGTTACAATCGTTGCCAAGTCGGTAAAAAACTTCAACGCACCGGCAGCGCCAAGGAAAGAGCCCAATAAAACAAAATAGAATATTATAGAAGAAGACACAATTAATGGCGTGCCGAATATCCCAAAATTACTGTGCGCCATCTTTTCTCCAATCTTCAAGAATGAAATAGATTGGGTGCTGATGACATCAGGACAATATTCGGCAAATCGACTATAAAGAATAAACAACAACGCAATAATGGACAAAGGAAGACCCAGTACTCTCCTGCAGGCTTCCAGGATCAATAAGGTAACAATAACGCCAATAATCTGACCTGTAATGCTTATTTCCGGTGCTTCTATAATGTCAGCATAATTAACAATTAGATAGGCAAATGAAACGACAGTCAGAAGAGATAAAAATGTATTTGAAATAAAATTCACGTACCCTTCATCATTTTCCTTTCTAGTCCAGGAATAATTAGAAAAAACAAATATACATATAAACATCATGTGCCAGCATGCCAAAACATAGAGGTACGGTACTCCAATTACAATATAATGAGCATGATATATAAGAAGCGCTAAAGTTACCGCAAAGATTATCCAATTATTCGTTTTATGAACCATGAGATGAGACCTTTAAATTTTTCATAAGATGCTTAAATCTTTCCTCTTTGTACAACTTTTACCATGAATTGCCGAATGCTTGGCAATCTTATTTAGAGTTTTTCTCCTCTATCCAGCCAACCTCTATGTCTAATTTATGTCTTTATTAACTATTCTGTGCTTTTTCTTTATTCTAAGCACGCCTCTTTCTTGGATGAGGTTGACCATCGAATGGTCAACCTCATGGAATTGTTGTTCAAAATCATTTCTTTAGATTTTTCTCTCTTATCGCCTGAGCTTTCTTTACCTTTTCCTCGAAAGCTTTTATTCCCGGAAGATTTTTTTCTTTAAAATACTTCATAACTCCCGGGTGATACGGAATCGGCATTTTTGTCAAAAGGCTCCCGTCAAAAGTGACCTCTTTCATAGACTTTACACTTTCATAGATCTCATCCATATGATCATAGACAGCTTTTGCCATAGCATATACAAGGTCTTCGCTTACTCCGGGATCAATTACGATCGAAACAGGCGCACCAATTGTTCTCACAGCTTCATCTTGACCCTTGTACGTTTTCGCCGGAATTTCAAATTCCACCAAGGCCGGGTACATTTCGAGACTTTTTTTCATACCTTCGTTACTTAAGGAAATAAACACAATATTCCTGGTTTCTGCGAACGAGAGTAGGGCAGAAGGCCTTAGCACGGTCTGCCATGACGCAACATCAATCTGGCCCATTCTCAGCATGTCGCACATCTCGTTCATATTACCATGGCCCATTTTAACGTCTTTTTTTAGGTCGATCCCATGTGCTAAAAATACATTGTCAAGATAGACGCGCGCACTTGCTCCCGGAGCCGGAACAGCCAGCCTTTTGCCTTTAATATCACTCATTGTTCTTATTCCCGTCTCCTTTTTTGTCCAAATATTCAAGCAGAGCATTTGAGAGGGAATGAAGCCAAGGGCCATATTTCTAATGGCCCCCTTATCTTTGTAAGTACCCATTCCTGTGTAGCCATAATAAAGGTCGAGCCCTAAATCAAACCCCATCAATCGTTCTTTCTTGTTGATAGCCCAAAGATTTGCCGTCCCTCCTCTGCTCGTAACAGCAGTCGCTTTCACTTTTTCCTTTAAGTATTTGTTGAACAGCTGGGCAATGGCTGCACCGGTAGGATACCAAGCTCCTCCGGTTCCGGCGGTACCGATGACCACATAGGTCTTCTTGGCAAACGCCGTCTGCACATGACTAGGTATAAAAGAAAAAAAAGTAAAAATAGAAAGTAGCACCAAAGTTTTTAAAACCAACATTTTTTTTCCCATGATTAACTCCTCCATTTTTAGTAATCTTCAGGTTAATGATTTA
>CAYTDY010000172.1:0-5229 GCA_964436665.1 uncultured Desulfobacteraceae bacterium | reverse complement strand
ACGGCCGCCTGGCCGGTGGTTTTGAGCATGGTGTGGACGTGCTGGACAAAATTGAGCTGCTTGTTCGAGGTTGTGGCCCAGAAGTCCTGCCGGTTGTATCGCAGATCCTCTTTTTCCTGTTTACCCTCTCCATTGGTGATGGTGATGCTGCTTTTTTTACCGAAGGGTGGATTGGTCAGGACATAGTCGTACCGGTCGCCGGTATTGGCAATCAGGGAGTCATTGGGTGAAATGGTTGATTCGCCGGTAATCTCACCGATATTATGCAGAAACATGTTCATCAATGCCAGGCGGCGGGCATTGGCCACGATTTCGTTGCCGAAAAAGGTTTGATTCTTTAAAAATATTTTCTGACCCTTGTCTGGGTTGTAATGCTTGAGCAAAAAATCATATGCTGCCAGAAAAAAGCCGCCTGTGCCGCAGGCAGGGTCAGCTATGGTTTTACCAGGTTCAGGCCTGATACATTCGACCATAGCCTTGATCAGCGACCGTGGGGTAAAATACTGTCCGGCGCCGCTCTTGACGTCTTCGGCATTTTTTTCAAGCAGGCCCTCGTAGATAACACCCTTGACGTCCGCTCCCATCATGACCCAGTTTTCCGCATCGATCATGTGAATGATCTTATAAAGCTTGGCCGGGTCCTGGATCTGGTTCTGGGATTTTACAAAAATCTGGCCGATCATGCCTTTCTGTCGGCCCAGCGCCCTGAGCAGTTTGATATAATGGGATTCGAGTTCCGCCCCTTTTAAGTTTTGTAAGCTCTCCCAATTGTATTCAGCCGGAATTCCAACTTCCTTTTTATAGGTTTTGCTGTATTCATCGGCCATCTTGAGAAACAGCAGGTAGGTAAGCTGCTCTAAATAATCGCCGTAACTCACACCATCATCCCGCAGGGTGTGGCAGAAACTCCAGACTTTTGAAATAATACTTGCGGCGTTGTTCATCTTATTCTTTCTCTTTGGTTGAATAATATTTTTGGTTCGGGCTGCGTGGCTTATCTGGTATTGTAAGATGTAAGACTCCCTTTTGTATAAGCGGAAGAAGAATATATTTCCTTAAGTAATCCCGATTTTTCAGTTTTAGATGTTTTTGTATGTCTTCTCTACTAAGCGGCAATTTGCAGAATTCTATTATTTTTTTTATCCGTTCATCTTGCATGGCAGCTTGCATGGTTACTTGCACGGTATCTTGCACGGTGACTTGCTCGGTGACTTGCATGGTAGCTTCCGGGGTAAGCGGTACGATGCATTTGAAAATATCTTCCTCGATTAATTCAGGGCTCTTGCCCCCGGAATAATACCGGCAGTATTTGAAAAGCTTTCTCACCCCGGAACCCAGCTCGTCCGCACGTCCGATTTCCTTGAATTCGATGGAGATGCTTTCGCCTTCATGAATCAGTTTTTTAATCCGGGCTTGGTTCATTTTTTTTCTTAAGTCAAAAAGCAAAATGGCTGGGCATGCCTGTCGCCATGAATCGTAGCGGAATGTCTGCCAGGTGGAGCTTTTAGGCGGCCTTCATTGCAACAATTTGTTAAACTCTTCAACAGTTAACCCCGCATGTTTGATAATTGCACGAAGAGTCCCCTTTGCTACTTCTTTATGATCTGGTACCACAAGGCGGCGGTGGGGATACGCCACCTTTCGGAGAACTATGTGACTGCCCTTCTGGCGATCCTTTTCATAGCCATGCTTAACTAGAGCCACAACAACTTCTCGGCCTGAGATCCGAGGAAGAACACTCATACCGCCACCTCAACTATTTCCTCGTTTATTGATGGAGGAACAGGCTCATCGTGTGCTTTTAAGCTTTCCAAATAAGCTTCTATGGCTTCTTGAATATTTTTCAGCGCCTCCGCCCTTGTAGCTCCTTGTGAGATGCATCCAGGCAGAGACGGAACCTCTGCAACAAATACACCGTCTTCGTCTTGTTCAATAATTACTCTGTACTTATATTTCATTACAGATCCTCCCTGTTGAGTTCCTGCAGTCATGACGGAAATTATGCATCTATGCCCACAAAGTCCAGATTTTCTTTTAATCAGATCTTACCATGGCATTGGGTCACAAAGCCAGTCACCGATAGAAATATCCTACAAACCGGAGTAAACCAACGCCTTATTCCGAAACCCAGCTCATCTGCGCGCCCGATTTCCTTGAATTCGATGGAGATGCTTTCGCCTTCATGAATCAGTTTTTTAATCCGGCCCTGGTTCCTTTCTTTTTCGTTTTCTTTGATCGTGCTTTTTTCTGACCGGCGGCAAGGCTTGCCTGCCGACAGGCATGGGCCTTTTCCGCCTTGATTCGTTCCAGCAGATTTTCTGCAGAAAGATATTGCTCTGCCTTTTCTTTTTGCAGTTCTTTTAACCAATCTCCGCCTACACCTGATTTAAGATATTTCTCTCTCTCAACGGCTTCTTTTTCAGATTCGAATTCTTCATAGTGTATTAATGCAATTGGTCGATGTGTCTTTGTCCATTCAGCTCCAATGCCAGCTAAATGATCATTTATTCTTTTATTCAAATCTGATGTAACTCCCTTATAAATGGAGCCATCCTCACACTCTAAAACATATACGAAATAAGCCTCTTTTCTTTTTGGCATAAGTTTGCCGGATCTATTTTCAACAATGTAAACATCTCCATTCTTCCCCTGCCTGCCGGCAGGCAGGCGCCATTCTCTTGTCAGTTCTCCCGTAAATGCCTTCTTCAAGATGCTCTGCCGCAGGGCTTCCGCCTTATTGAGGCTGTCTTCAATGGTTTGTTCAAGTTGATCGCAGACGGACAGGCGGGATTCGATTTTCTCTACGATGGCTTTTTGCTCATCAATCGCACAAATAGGCATAGGTACACTGTTACATTTTGTTTTATTTAAATAAGAGATCGTTGTTGAAGTGGAGTTTTGCTCCATGTGTTTTTCTTTAAACTTTAAAGCATAAGCAATATACCGCGAATTTATAAATTGGTGAGTAATAAAAGCGTGAAGTTGTTGGTTAATAACACATTCTTGATTATTAATACATGTTACACCAAAAGTTCCAACACATGTCATAATTACACTATTTTCAGGGATTAACTTGGCATTGTACTTATTAATTTCTTTTTTACTTAGTCGTTTGTTGATCAAATTCAAATTTACGGTTATTTTTTGCAGATCAAGATCCGGAGTAGTTAACCAAGGTATATTACCAGTGAAAGTCTTTGGCTTATCCCTATTTGGGACAATGCTTTGGCATAAATTGCCAATTTTTTCCCAACACCACAAATCTGGCAATAATGGGAGATCCAATATTTCTTTCTTAGTTAAAGCTGAATAAAAATCTGGCTTTTTGGGCTTGGCGGGTTTCTTCTTGCCGTCTGCTTCAGACAGTTCGCAGGTCTTCTTCCAATCTTCTAACTGCTTTTGGTAATGTTTTTCCCGCTCTTTCCTGATGCGCTCCAGCAGATTTTCCGCCGGCTCCGGCGGGGTTCCTGCCTGCCCCTGCCTGCCGGCAGGCAGGTGTTGAGTACGCCACTCTTGAGTCAGCTTGCCTTCAAAGGCATATTTCAGCACGGCCTGGCGGTAGGTTTTCAATTGTTCCCGGGCTTTTTTCAGGCTTTCGATGCCGTTGTCGAGTTCGGAAAAGAGCTCCTCGATTCTTTCTACGATATGGTGTTGTTCGGGAGGAGGGGCGATAGACAATCCAATTTTAGCAAGATTTGTCCTTGATATTCTTTTTCTTGTTGAACCGCTTTTAAATTTATCAATCTCCGTACGGATTTGTGGAGAATTTATCAGATAAAGCAGAAATCTTATGCTTAAATTTTCAGAATTTGGCCTCATTATACATATATCAACTGCGGTAACATATTTCTCATCCCCTTCTAAAGGAAACATGCAAGCTCGTCCAAGTGGATCTGGTAAACGAGCAATTAATAAATCGTCTTTTAATAAATATGTGCAACCAAGCTCAATCGATTTTTCAAAGGTTAAGTGCCTATTTGACTTGTTTTTAAAAAATCCATCTCCAATATCTGCTAATTGAATCAAACGCACATTCCCATTTGGATCTTGGTCTTTAGTTTCAATCCAATCGCCGTCACAAAATAATCCATCAGTAGAAACTAAATCATCAATGTTGGCCCAAGCCCAGCCCATCGGCAATTCTTGCATTTGTCCGTTATTTTCGGTCATCCTACGCCGCTAGTGCCTCATTCATTTCATCAATAATCGGATCCATCTCATCGCCAAACAATTGGTACATCTTCCCGATGCCGCCCTTGCCGTCAAAGGGGGCGTAATCCAGGTCATCCTTTTCAATATGCACGGAACTGACGATATGATCCTTGATCATGCGCAGCCAGGCCATCTGTTCTTCTGTGAATTTCAGCGCGCCGGCCTGTTTGTCAAATACCCATTTCTGGAAGTTGCGGTTGACAGTCTGTTCGAATGAGGTCAGGGTGTCATCAATGCCGGTGACGCGCCGGATCAGGGAAACCAGGGCGGTGAGTTCGTTTTTCGGGGATTTGCCGTTGACCTTTTCCACCTGCTCGTATGCCTGCCAGACCCGCGCCGGTGCAAGCCGGGGCTTGATCTGCTTCAGAGTGTCCAGCACTTCTCTGATCATGTCAAAGGTGATATTTCGGCGGTTAAAGGGCTGGTTGTAGAAAATGGAAAGGGCCGTGATCTCATCCTTGTTCGCTTCCATAAAGGTTTTAAAATCCTTTATGGCATCTTCCGCCTTTACCCTGGCCTGCTGATCCCATCCGGCGTGTTCCAGTTCATCGAGGTTGATGCCGTCGATAATCTGCTCATGGGATGTGCGGACGTTTTCGATAAATTCATTCAATTCACCGGTAAATGTGTCTCTGGCGCGGTTGATCAATTCTTTTTGGGCATCCTGCTTTTGATCCTCATCCGGCGACCTATCCGGCGGCAGGTTGAACTTTTCTGTTGCGGTTTCAATAATTTTGTCCGGATTATACGCGTCCAGCAGGTCATGAACCAGTTTATTAACAGTCTTTCCGCCGGACAATTCCTTGAACTTTTTCCGTTCATCTTCCGTGATCTGCTTTTCCAGCCGGGCCAGACGGCCTGCCAGCGACGTATAGGTATCTTCATCGGTTTGTCCCATCAATACCGCCTGGAGGAGATCTTTTAAGGGAACCGATTTTTTCCGTTCAAGGGGTCTGCTGTCGGTTTTGACGGACCTGCTGACCCCCACGGCATCAACGATAACAAACCCGGTTTTGC
>CAYTDY010000171.1:0-5246 GCA_964436665.1 uncultured Desulfobacteraceae bacterium | reverse complement strand
CAAAAGAGAGTGCCTTACCTCCTCCTGCCTGCATTTGGCGCATAAAGAAAATCCATACGGCTATTAAAAGAATCATAGGGAACCAGGACACAAGGACTGTCATATACCATGGAGATATTTCATCCGGTTTGGCAGTTATTTCTATCCCTTTATTGCGTAAGATTTTTATTAGTTCAAGATCCTTAGGTGCAAAGGTTCTAAAGGATCGCCCATGATTTGAGATACCAGAGATTTTATCCCCCTGAATGGTTACCCGGCTGACATCTTCCCTTTCTACCATATTCAGAAATTCACTGTAACTTACCTGTCCGGTCTGCTTGGTTTCTTTTTTAAAGATCTGAAATAGCAGGATCATCATCAGGCTTATAACCAGCCAAAGAGTTAGGTTTTTAGAAAATGTGTTCAAATATTTTCTCCTTTACGATTGCTTAAAAGTGATGGATTCGTAAAAAGTCATGAACCGTGGTCATTGCGAGGGATTTAGCCCGAAGCAATCTAATAAATACAAGAACTTATTACATAGATTGCTTCGCTCCGCTCTCAATGACATGCTTTCTGATTTTTTACGAGACTATCAAAAGTAAATCAATTATAAAAAAGTTTGTCTAATTTATAATACTATAGCACATTTTATTCAATTTTACATCTTAAAATTCTTTTTGTCTTCTCTTTAACCCTGTACCTGTTATCAATCCTGATGCCGCAAACCCAGATAATATCTTTATCTTTTTCAAGAATAGCAATTTTTTTTCTTTCTTCAGTTGGAATTTTATTATCAATAAATAAATCTTTCACCTTTTTAAAACCATTAAGGCCAAGGGGCATAAACTTGTCTCCTGCCCTGAAGTTTCTTACTCTTAGAGGCCATTGGAGCCTGTCAAAGTCAAGGAATGCCTCTTGAGGTGAAGGAGAAGATAGCATGAAATCATTTTTAGATATTTCTTCTAATGATATTGCCTGATTGGTTTCAGGAATTTGAAATATCCCTATATTTTTTATATCGTAGGAAAAATCGCCAGCATCAACCACAGTTCCCAAAGAAAACCTAAGCCTATTATATATCTTTTTTACTATAAGGTTTTCAGGAAGATTTATTTTAATCTGGGTCCTGCTATTATTGATAAGGTTTATGATTGCCTTGATATGTCCGGCATATATCTTCCTGAGGTTTCCTTTTACTTTTTTTATTGCCTGCCTGATAATGCGATATTGAAGAGGGATTGAGAAATTTTTAAAGGTGGTAAGGGAAAGGTCTAAAAAGTGCTCTGAGGAATCTAAAGTCACCATTTGCAACCTCTTCTTTGCCTCTTTTTCTATAAATTGGTTTTCCTGCCCGCATAGGGATGCAAGTTCAGCAAAATGTTCGATGAGCCTTGGTTGGTAATTGAGAAGAAGAGGTATCAACTCTAAGCGTATCTTATTTCTTAGATACCTTTTTTCAAGATTTGAACTATCTATCATAAAAGGTATATCTTTTTGTTTTAGATAGGTATGGATTTCATCTCTTGTTATGTGGATGAGAGGCCTTATAAAACGCTCCTCCCGGATTGGAGGTATTCCAGATAAGCCAGTTAGCCCGGTTCCTCTTAGAATATGCATGAGAACTGTTTCTGCCTGGTCATTCATATTGTGACCAAGGGCGACCTTTTGTGCAAGATGCTCATCTAAAACTTTTTCTAAAAATTGATACCTTATCACCCTGGCCTTTTCCTCAATGGAGGCCCCATGTGCCTTTGCTATGTTAGTGGCCTTATCACAGACCAAAGCAAGATTTAGTCTTTTCGCTAAATTAGTAACAAATTCTGTTTCTTTTTCATCTTCTTTAGGCCTTAATCCATGATCAAGATGGGCAACAATTAGCCTGATATTCAAGTATTTCTTAAGTACGCAAAGGATTTTCAAAAGGAAAACAGAATCCGCTCCTCCAGATACAGCTACAACGATCATGTCACCGCTATTAATCATTCGATGCTCGAGAATAGTTGAAAGAACTTTCTTTTCAGTGGGATGCAAGTTTAATTTGTCATTGGTCATTTGTCATTGGTCAATTTTCAATTATAAATTATCAATGTTATCCATTTTTATTAACATTTAGAAGATATATCCTATTAATAATATTGCAAGGTTAATCAATTCATTAATTATATTGACCTCTGATAGTAATTTTTATTAAAATTTTAAAATGGACAGCGGTCAGTAAATAGCCATCAGCTAATATTTAAATTATAAATACTTAAAGTCACAGAATACAAAATTAAATCAAGTTTCAAGTTCCAAAAATGAATAAGGCCAAAATCTTAAAAGATATTAAACAACAACTTCGTCTTTCAGAAAAGGATAGGCTTTCCCCTTATGCAACTCAAAGTATTCAGGCTGTCAGACGAAGAGACGAACCAGAGATTATTGACAGTCATAGGGAGAATTTTTCGATTGATGCAGATAGGATTCTCCATTCTTTAGCCTATTCCAGATACATTGATAAGGCCCAGGTTTTTTACCTTATTAAAAATGATCACATTACCCATCGCGTTCTTCATGTGCAATTAGTCTCTAAGATTGGCAGGACAATCGGCCGTCTCTTAAGGCTTAACGAGGATCTTATTGAGGCTATCGCTCTTGGCCACGATATTGGCCATGCACCTTTTGGGCATGATGGTGAGAGATTTCTATCAGATTTATCCAAGGAGTATGAACTGGGTAATTTTTTACACAATGTACAGAGCGTTCGTTTTTTGGAGGCAATAGAAAAAAAAGGAACTGGTTGGAACCTATCTCTCCAGGTTTTGGATGGTATCCTTTGTCATAATGGTGAGGTTCATAATCCTGCCTTATCTCCTGAAAAAGATAAAGATTTTAATAGATTGGAAGAGGAGATAAAAAAGATAACTGAGAATCCAGAATTACCTATATGGCCCATGACTATAGAGGGGTGTGTTGTGAGGATGGCAGACACCATTAGCTATATAGGTAGAGACATAGAAGATGCAATAAGGCTTGGCTTGATAAAAAGAAATGAAATACCGGTAGATTGTCGCAGTAGATTAGGAGAAACAAATGGAACTATTGTATATGCCTTGGTTGAGGATCTGATCTCAGAAAGCCTCGAAAAACCCTATGTTTCCTTTAGCCCTGAGGTTGCAGACGCCCTAAAAAGGCTAAAAGATTTTAACCAGGAGTTTATATACACTAACCCCAAGGTTAAAATTCAAACCAGTAAATTAAAACTGATGTTTGAATTACTTTTTGAAAAATATTATAAAGATCTAAAAACTAATAATGATAATTCAGTTATTTTTAGAGAATTTTTAGATGGGATGTCCTCTCAATATAAAGGTGATACGCCTCCTGTCATGGTTGTCCGGGATTTTATAGCTGGAATGACAGATGAGTATTTTTTGCGCCAATGCCAGGAAAACCTCATGCCCCAGATTTTATCAGGGCGGTATTAAAATGACCAAAATCCTAATGCTCTAAACCAAGAGGTATTTGCACAGAGCAAATCAGCTTTGGGCTGTTTAGAATTTTGAACATTTGAATTTCGATATTGTTTCGGATTTCGGATTTCGAATTTCCAGCAGAGTTTGCGCCACAAAAACCCTGGCCCAGACCTGGCATGCGAGGGCTGAATTTTATAGCTCCCGTTCCCTTAGTGTTAAAGGGATAATAGATTGTTGTTGCCGGACACTTCGCGCCGGCAACAACGCGCTGCGTATTACCATCCGCCGTTTGTTCGGCGCGAAGCGCCTCACAACCAGCGAATGCAGCAGACAATCCCGTCGGCAAACAAGTTTGCCGCCGGTCTTGCTCCTGATCCGCAGCGCGTTATGATCACATCGCACCAGGGCGGGCTTAATATGAATGTTAAGATCTGGAATTATGAAGACATTTAATAAAGACTTCTCATAGCTAAATAATAGCTATTTTAAAGCTACATAGTAACTATTTGTTACTATTACTATTTTCATTAAATTTTTTTTCAAAAAATTGTTGACAAATAATAAATAAAAAAGTAAACCCCAATGTCAGTAAAGAATATGGGGTTTAGATGAACCTTTCTAACCAGGTCAAGATGCTGCTATCAAACCACATTTTTAAAAAGTCTTGGTTAGTCATTCGGGATAAGAAATTCAGAAAGAATTTAAATAAGCCTGTTATGTGAATTTTGCATATCAGGCTTTTTTATTTTTACATTAATCAAGAATCAAGTGCCATAAAATTAAAAAGCTCAACATGGAGGCATAAGAGGTATGAATACCGCAGGTGAAATGAAAGAAGGGGATGTCATTCTAAAACTTGAAAATATTCATATGGCCTTTGGAAAGATAGTTGCCCTGAACGGTGTTGATTTAGAGGTTAAAAAGGGGGAAATACACTCTATCATTGGGCCAAATGGCGCCGGTAAAACAGTGATGATGAACTGCATTAATGGCCTTTATCGCCCCCAGCAGGGAGATATCTATTTTAAAGGGGAAAGGATTAATAATTTTGCTCCTCATAAGATTGCTGCCCGTGGAATTGGCAGGACCTTTCAGAAGCTTGAACTGTATGGTGGAATGACCGTTACTGAAAATATCAGGATGGGCTCCCACATACATCTCAACACTAACATCCTGAGCGGTTCTATTTATGTAGGCAATCCAAAAAGAGAAGAGATAGAAGACCGAAAATTTATTGAAGAGGAGATTATTGATCTGTTAGAGATTGAGGCTATCCGGGATCAGCCTGCACATATGCTTCCTTATGGCTCCCAGAAGAGGGTTGAGCTTGGAAGGGCCCTGGCGCTCAGGCCGGAGATTATCCTTTTAGATGAACCCATGGCAGGGTTGAACTTAGAAGAAGTGGAGGACATGGCCAGGTTTATTCTCGACATAAATGAAGAGAAACGCTGGAAGATAACCTGTGTATTGGTAGAGCACGATATGGGTGTGGTAATGGACATCTCCCACAGGGTTCTTGTCCTTGATTTCGGCAATATAGTCACTGATGGAACACCGGATGAGGTTAGCAAGAACCCCCAGGTTATTAAGGCATATTTGGGTGAAGAGGATCTTTACATAACAAGGAGATAAAATGGCAGAAAAGATAGAGGTAACAGAAGACCTGACTATCCCACAGGTATTTTTAAAAAGATGCAAAGAATATGGAGCCGGAAAGGTTGCCATGAGAGAGAAGGAATTTGGAGTATGGCTACCTTACACATGGCAGGACTACTATGAGAGAGTAAAATATCTATCTCTGGGGATGGT
>CAYTDY010000170.1:0-5251 GCA_964436665.1 uncultured Desulfobacteraceae bacterium | reverse complement strand
ATCTTTTGGATTTAGAGAGAGAGGCATTTTTGAGTTTGTGCGGTGAACCCAAGACACAGGCCAGAATTCAGCATATGTTGAGCACAGGTAAACCATTAAGAAATTAAATCCTAAATCCGAAATCCTAAACAAACCCAAAATTCAAATTTTTCAATGTTCAAAACAAAAGAAAAATAGAGGAGAGTATTTCATATTTTGTCATTTGCAACTTGGAAGTTTAATAATATTTATCTATCTGTTTTGGTCATTTGAATTTTGAAAATTTGGTCATTGTTTCGAATTTCTATATTCGAATTTCGAGTTTTTTATCTTTATGGAGGGAGGAGAATACGATGAGAGAAGCCGTAATTGTTGCTGCTTGCAGAACAGCAGTTGGAAAGGCCCCCCGAGGAATCTTAAAAGATACACGTCCGGAATATATGGGGACTACTGTACTGGGTGATTTGATAAAAAGGGCAGGAGATCTAGATCCCATGCTCATTGATGATGTTATTATTGGATGCACTTTCCCCGAGGCTACTCAGGGGCTCAACTTAGGACGAGTCCTGGTCATGTCTTTGGGCTGGCCGGATCGCATTCCCGGAATGACTGTCAATCGTTTTTGTTCCTCCGGGCTGCAGGCCATAGCGATCGGAGCCGAAAAGATCATGTGTGGTTACGCCGATGTGGTGATTGGCGGTGGCGTGGAAAGCATGAGCCAGATCCCAATGGGCGGCAGTATGATGTATCCTAACCCTGCCTTAGTGGATATGAGGCCAGGCGCATTTACCGGTATGGGATTAACTGCTGAAAATGTGGCCGAACGGTACAATATCAGCCGGGATGAGCAGGATGAGTTCGGGGCAAGAAGCCAGCAGAAGGCTGAGGCTGCCATCAAAGCAGGATGCTTCAAGACCCAGATTGTTCCTTTGAAGGTTAAAAAGCAAAAGAAATTGCCCAACGGGCATTTTGAGTATGAAGAGATCATCTTTGATACAGACGAGGGTATGCGCCCTGGCACAACCAAAGAGAGCATTTCTACGATTCGCCCAGCCTTCAAAGCCAATGGAACCGTGACAGCCGGCAATTCTTCACAGACAAGCGATGCAGCAGCAGCCGTTGTTCTTATGTCCAAGGAGAAGTCAAAAGAACTGGGCCTGAAGCCTATGGCCACCTTTCGATACCATGTGGCAGAGGGCTGCTCACCGGAATATATGGGGGTTGGACCCTCTGTGGCCATTCCTAAGGTGCTCAAGGTCTCTGGCATGACCCTTGATCAGATTGAGTTAATTGAGCTGAACGAGGCCTTTGCAGCTCAAGGCATTTATTGCATCAGGGAGCTGGGGATCAATGAAGAAATTACCAATGTGAACGGCGGCGCCATTGCACTGGGACACCCTTTAGGCTGCACAGGGGCAAAATTGACCACCCAGCTTATCTATGAGATGCAAGAGAGAAAACTTCGGTGGGGGTTGGTTTCTATGTGCATTGGGTTTGGTATGGGAGCGGCTGCTATATTTGAGATAGAGGATTATTAACAGGAAAAGGAGCGATAGAAATGGCAAAGGAAAAGCTTTTCAAAGGCGGAGAATTCTTAATTACTGATGCCCTGCCAGAGGAAGTATTTACACCTGAGGATTTTACCAAGGAACATCGCCTGATTGGCAAGTCAGCCGAGGAATTCGCTTTGGGTGAAATTGAGCCGAGAAGGGAGGAGCTTGAGGAGGTAAATCCGGAATTAATAAAGAGCATGTTGAGAAAGGCAGGGGAACTCGGCTTCCTTTCCACAGATATCCCTGAGATTTATGGGGGGTCGGAACTGGATCATATCAGTTGTGTCTTGGTTATGGAGAGAATCATGAATGGCGTATCCGCCTTTGATATCTCCTATGGAGCACATACAGGTATTGGGAGTCTCCCTATAGTCCTTTTTGGAACCCCGGAACAAAAGAAAAAATATCTCCCAAAACTTTGCACAGGAGAGATGATAGGTGCATTTGCCCTAACAGAGTCGGAGCACGGATCAGATGCACTTACCGCAGAAGCTACTGCGGTTTTATCCGAGGATGGCAAATATTACATCTTAAATGGTCAGAAGCAGTTCATCACCAACGCAGGCTTTGCTGATCTCTTTCTCACCTATGCCCAGGTAGATGGAACAAAGTTTACCGGTTTTATTGTAGAGCGTAAATGGGATGGTGTTTCAGTAGACGAGGAAGAGAAAAAGATGGGTGTCCATGGCAGCTCTACCCGATCTGTCATCTTCCAGGATGTCAAGGTACCGGTAGAAAATGTCTTGGGAGAGATAGGCCGTGGCCATGTGGTTGCCCTTAATACCCTCAATATTGGCAGATATAAGTTGGCCCCAGCCACGGTTGGAGGAGCCAAGCTTCTTATTGCCGATGGTGTAAAATATGCCAAGAATAGAATCCAGTTTGGGAGACCTATCTGTGAATTTGGCCTTATCAAACATAAGATTGCCGAGATAGTTATAAAAACATATGTTACTGAAAGCATGGTCTATCGCACAGCAGGTCTCCTTAATTTGGCCTTAGAGGGAATTGACCCGACTAAAGAGGATGCGGGAGAGAAGACAGGCGAGGCCCTGAGAAAATATGCCTTAGAGTGTTCTATAAACAAGAACCTTGGTTCGGAGATGCTTGACTATGTGGCAGATGAATGTGTGCAAATTATGGGTGGTTATGGTTATATCCAGGATTACAAGGTAGAGAGCGCTTACAGGGATTCTAGAATTAACCGCATTTGGGAAGGCACCAATGAGATTAACCGCTTATTAATTGTGGACATGCTTATGAGATCTGCCATGAAGGGAGAGCTTCCCCTTCTTGAAGAGATTAAAAAATTGACAGGAGAGCTTCTTAGCTACAGGCCGGCGATGAGTGAAGAAGAGGGAATTCTTGTAAAAGAGCAGAGAATGGTTGGCATGGCAAAAAAAATAGGTCTCCTGTCTGCGGGTGCAGCAACCCAAAAATATATGGATAGGCTTGGAAATGAACAGGAAATCGTTGCCCTGATAGCTGATATTATCATTGAGATCTTTGCCATGGAGAGTGCCTTTTTGAGAACATTAAAAAAGGTCCAAAAGGAGGGTGAAGAGAAATCGAAAATACAAATTGCAGCAACCCAAGTCTATATCAATGATTCATTTCCGCGGGTGGATATGATGGCTAGGCAGGTTTTTGCAGCTATTTCTGAGGGCGAAGAACTCAGGACTCAGTTAATGGGTCTAAAAAAATTCGCACGTTTTACCCCAATAAACACCATTACACTTAGGAGAGAGATCGCAGACAGCATTATTCCCATTGCCCGCTATAACCTAACTAAGACATAAAATTGGTCATCGGTCATTAGTCATGGGTATTCCTAAAAAGGTCCCACAAGTCATGCCTTGACATTTGCAAGTAAATTTTTTTGGTTTTTAATCAGAAACGAGTATAAATGAACGATTACAAAAGGTTTATTTCAAATGACCAATGTCAAATGACAAAAACTTTCAAAGACCTTGACACTCTTTGCTTTTATGTGTTAAAAGAAACATGATTTTTTTAAATAATCATAAATAGGGGGCGGTCATGGCCAAGGATAAGGATAATGACAATACGAAAGGTCTAAATGAGGGTGAGGATGAAGATCTCCTTGATTTTGACTTTGATGAAGATTTTTTAGGTGAAGAGGAAGAAGAAAAAGGGAAAGAATCAGAGGATAAAGAAGAGGAAATTATAGATCTTGATGATATAGTTGAAGAGGGTCGCAAACCTGAATCGGTTGAGGAAGATATAGAGAGCTTAGAAGATCTTTTATTGGATGAAGAAGAAGTTGCAGAAAAAGAAGAGGCTCCAGCTGAAGAGGAAAAAGAAGTTGTGGAGGATATTTTGCCAGAAAAGGGTGAGGTAAAAGAAGAAGTTGGTGAAGAGACTGTTCTCATGGAAAAGATGGAGGAGGAAGTTGTAGGGGAGCCGGAACCCTCTATAGATTTAGAGAAAGAAATTGACCTTGATGAGGGTCTCGAAGAATTAGTATCCGAAGAAGATACGGGGGAGTTGGGAGAGCCATCCCCGGAGGAAGCAGTTGAGGAAGAAGGTGAAGTTGAGGGTGAAGCTGCCGAAGATATTTTACCTGAAATGCCCCCTCCCGAAGAATTAGCGGAGGAAGAAGAAGTACCAAGCAAAGAAGAGATACAGGCTGTCGAGGAAGAAAAGCTTGTGGAGGAGGAAGTTGTAGGGGAGCCGGAACCCTCTATAGATTTAGAGAAAGAAATTGACCTTGATGAGGGTCTCGAAGAATTAGTATCCGAAGAAGATACGGGGGAGTTGGGAGAGCCATCCCCGGAGGAAGCAGTTGAGGAAGAAGGTGAAGTTGAGGGTGAAGCTGCCGAAGATATTTTACCTGAAATGCCCCCTCCCGAAGAATTAGCGGAGGAAGAAGAGGAGGCGATCAAAGAGGAAGCCCCAGCAATCTCAGAAGAAAAGATTGAGGCTCTTTTAACAAAGGTGGTAGGCGATATCTTAGAAAGGGTGGCTAGAGAGGTTATACCTGAAGTTGCCGAAAAGATTATCAGGGAGGAGATAGATGTTTTAAAAAAAAGTATCATACCTGAGGATTAACCCTATTACGCAATTTATTAATAGCGTTTAAAAATTGTGGGAAATTTTTTAGTATTCAATAAAGTATTAGTCCTGCCTGTGCAATTACGTTATAGGGTTAATATACATTATTTTTGTTTGAAATAAATGGGCACAAAGGCAGTAAATAAAAGAAATCTTTATAGATGTCATTGTGCCCATTTAATTATCTTTCTCCATTTATTTTGAGTTAAAACTGACAAACAAGGAGCAATATTTAATGGAAAATGATGTCTTGGCCAAGACATACGAACCAAAGGATGTAGAAGATAAGTGGTATAAGTATTGGGAAAAAAATGATCTGTTCCGGGCCGAGACCAAGTCTGATAAAAGGTCATTTTGCATAGTGATTCCACCTCCTAATGTCACTGGTTCCCTACACATGGGCCATGCCCTGAATAATACCCTCCAGGATATTCTGTGCAGATACAAAAGAATGAAGGGATATAATGTCCTGTGGCAGCCTGGCACAGACCACGCAGGTATTGCCACCCAAAATGTGGTGGAGAAAGATCTTGCCTCAAAAAAGACTGATCGTCACCAGATTGGTCGGGAAAAATTTATTGAATTGGTTTGGGAGTGGCGGGAAAAGTATGGGGGAATAATTATCAATCAGCTTAAAAGGCTGG
>CAYTDY010000169.1:0-5278 GCA_964436665.1 uncultured Desulfobacteraceae bacterium | reverse complement strand
AATCATGAGATGCCTTGATATCCTTATTTGCCACATTACCAAGAGAATGCACCTCTTTCGATACTATCAATATGTTGGGGAAAAGGAGGAGGGAGATGGTGGCACTTAAAATAATTAGATAAATCCATATTTGGATTTTTGAATTAACCTGCTTGAACCATATCCCCAATCTTTTCAGTGGCGAGATGATTTCCTTTTCTAACTTTTTGCCCTTCTGACTTTTAATAAGGGAGATCTTTTTCTTTTTTTCGACCATGATATTTATATGAAAGTGCCTAAAGCCCGCCCTGGCGCGAGGGCTTAAATCAAACTATTAAGTTTATAAGGCGCTATGTGCTCTTATCAACCTATTAACATTATAGACCAGGTCTGGGCCAGGGTTATAAGTGTCTAAAGTTAAAGAGTATCAAGTTTCAAGTATCCAGTTTATCGTAGGCATCTATGATTTCTTGAACCAAAGGATGCCTGATAACATCTTCTCTGCCAAAATAAATAAATTTTATGTCAGGTATATGGGCTAAGATATCCCTGGCCTGTATAAGGCCTGAAGCCTTCCCTTCAGGGAGGTCTGTCTGGGTAATATCCCCTGTTATGACAGTTTTGGAACTAAAACCAAGGCGTGTCAGGAACATCTTCATCTGTTCAGGGGTTACATTTTGGGCTTCATCTAATATGACAAATGAATCATTAAGCGTTCTCCCCCTCATAAAGGCCAAAGGAGCTACCTCTATTACACCACTTTGAATAAAGCGCGAAGCGCTCTCAAAATCCATCATATCGTGGAGGGCATCATAGAGTGGTCTAAGGTAAGGATTCACCTTTTCGTATAGATCTCCTGGCAAAAATCCTAATTTTTCTCCTGCCTCCACTGCTGGTCTTGCTAAGACCACCCTGTTTATATCCTTTTTCATTAAAGATGATATGGCCATTGCCATAGCAAGATATGTTTTCCCTGTGCCAGCTGGCCCTATACCAAATACAATGTCGAATTTTCTTATGCTATCAATATAATTCTTCTGGTTGATACTTTTAGGTGTTATTGTCTTTTTTTTTGATGTAATGTATACTCTATCTAAAAAAATTGATTTAAGCTCTGCTTTATGGTTACCGCCCAGGATTCTAAGGGAATAATCAACATCCCTATCGTAAATTGGGTAGCCTTCTTTAAGCAATCCATATAGCTGATTTAACAGATTTTCAGCTATCTCTAACTCCGAAACACCACCTTGTAAAACGAGGTCATTTCCTCTAATGTTAATTATTATATTTAGCCTTTTTTCTATCAATCGGATATTGCCGTTCCTTTCCCCAAAAAGGCTCCTTGCTAATTCATTATTATTGAAGGTAACCCTTTTGCTTTTGATATGCCCCTTTTTATTTAATAGGTCAGTCAAGTTTTTTCTATTTCCTTATTAATGGTTATAGGTGATATTATAAGAGCTGATTTCATTATAATACGATAATATTTGTATGCAAGAAAAACAATAGCAGGATTATTCCCTATTTTGTCTTGACATAAAATTGATACGGTCTTAAGTCGATTGGAAGTTCGATATCTGAATCTATTCAAAAATAATTTTTGGGAAGAATGATTAAGAAATACAGGGTTGTTTTTTTTGGGATAACGGTTGATAAAGAAATTTTTAGGCAAAATATGTCCAAACTGGGGGTTTCTGACTCTACATTGGACAAATATACAAAAAATGCTCCGGTTGTATTGAAAAGAGATTTAAGGTTAGAGGATGCTCGGAGATATGCTGAGGCCATTATTAATGCTGGAGGGTTAATTAATATTCAGGGAACAGGGGAATTCCCCGAGACTGAATCCTCTGCTGAAAAAATTAGCATATCCTCCAACCAGGATTTTGTCATCTGCCCTAACTGTGGTTTTAAGCAGAAAAAGGAGGATTTTTGTGTAAGATGTGGCTTTGATTTAAATTCTTCCCCTTAAAAAGAGTTTATATCAATCCACAACTTTAAAAACTATATCTTTTTCTCTTACTCTCTCCTCTACCTTAATGCCGATCATATCACCAACCTTGGCTTCATCTATAGTTTGGTTATCCATCTCTATACTCTTTACCTCTTCAGTAAAGTCAGTAGTATAGCCTTTATACTTTAATATATCACCCATTTTAATGGATCCTTTTGTTACCTTTAGGGCTGCTACGCTTGGCTTGGCAAAAAATTTAACTACCACACCGACTTCTTCCTCAGCCATTGTTATACCTCCATATTTTAAAAATTTTTCTACCTCTTATATCAACTCTTTTTCGTTCTGTCAAGAAAAGCTCTGTGGTATTAATGTTGGATTCCCCCCTCTTTATATATTATAAGTGTTGAATATCATATTGATTTTTTTGTTAAAATATTGTAGAAAATAAAATATGGAAGAATACAAAAAAAGATTGAGTTTGATACTTGCAGAAACAGGGGCCTTGTTTTTTGATAGGGATCTAATTTTAAAAGATGGTAGGCCAACCCCATATTTTGTCAACTTGGGCAGATTTAATACAGGCAAATTACTGCTCGAGTTAGGTTCTTTTTTTGCTGAGATGCTTGTTAGCAGATTCCTCGTAGATAAGATAGATATCATAGTTGGACCATCTTACAAAGGAAGCGCCATTGCCTCAGCTACAGCTGCTGCGCTTTTTCATTTAGATGGCCATGATCTGCTTTTTGATTACGACAGGAAAGAGGCCAAAAAACATGGTGAAAGATCTTCATCTGATGCCCTTTTTGTGAACAATACCTTTTTTGATGGGTGCAGAATTTTTGTTGTAGACGATGTCATCACTTCTATGGAAACAAAATATGAACTTATGGAAAAGATAGAGAAAGAATCTAATTCTCACGGTTTTCATTGTGAGATAATAGGGTTGGGTATTGCTGTAGATAGGGAGCAGACAACGGCTGTCTATGATAAGGAGGGGAATGTGATTCCAAATAAAAAGGGAACAAATCCAATTGGAGAGTTTACCTCAAGGATGAGTATCCCATTTTTTTCAGTTGCTGGGATAAGGGAGATAGTGGAGCATCTTTATGACAATAAGATTCCTCTTATTATCTCAGGGGAGAAAAGAGCCATGGATGAGAGGATAAAGGAGGAATTTGATAAATACATGGAAACCTATGGCAGGGGTTAGCTTAGTTCGCTCCGCTCACAATTGTAGTAATGGAATAATGGGTCTTAAAGGATATTGGCTGTTCTATGCTCTGCATCGCTTTTACCCCGTTAAATAAGAACTTTTAGATACCCATATTTATAGACAATTTGAAGTGCATAATAATTGCATATTTTAATAAATCATCCTATTTAACGGGGCAAGTACTCCATCACCCCATAATTCCTTATTTTGTTTTTGTTGTGTTCACTTTAGGCACTTACAACCCTGGCCCAGTCCTGGCTTATAGGCTTAATAGACTGATTCGAACACATACTGGCTTATAGACTTCATAGGCTGATTAGAGCACATAGCGCCAGGGCGGGCTTTAGTGCACTTTAGTTCACTTGTTTTGGTAAAGGGAGAAAAATCGTGGAAATATATGAATCACAAAAGAAAAAAGAAGAGAGGTTATCTATTATTGGTGGCAGAAGAGTCAACAAGGAGGTTGGTCCAGAAATTAAAAGGATAGAGTCACCAAATTGGACAGAAGTTATGCTTAAGCAGGCAACCTCCATTGCAAATAAGGTCAAGGCCGACGCTATCTTGATTAATATGGAGACCGCGGCAGACATTGTCCCCTTTTTGAAGGCAGAGGGGAAAAAGTTTAAGGTTATATGTGTCACCAAAAAGGAAATATCCCTGGAAAAGACAAAAGGCCTAAGATGTAATACCATTATGCTCCCTGAGGTTTACCTTGCTAGAGATGGGTATCTAAAGTTTGGCTTTTTAGCAGGCATCTCCAAGGGAATATTATCTAAGGGTGATATACTTGTGTGTGTTGGTGGGCAGATAGAAAAGGGTTATATGGATACTATAATGATATTAAAGGTAGGGGATGAATCCGAAATCGTCAGTTTCCCAGAAGAGTCACCTTTCCCCAAGAACATAAAGCCTGAAATATTTGAATCTCTTCTTACTTTGGTCATGGAGATGGCATATGAGGGGAGAGAAGGGAAGCCTATTGGAAGCACATTTGTTCTGGGTGACCATGAAAATGTACTTCAATATTCCCACCAGTTGGTTTTCAATCCCTTCAAAGGACACCCCGAGGATGTTTTGCATATTACTAAGCCCGAAGTTCGAGATACTTTAAAGGAGTTTTCCTCTATTGATGGAGCCTTTATTATAAGAGATGATGGTATTGCCCTGGCGGCTGGACGCTATCTAAATGCTGCCTATCATGGGGAATCCATGCCCCAGGGTCTGGGGGCCAGGCATTCATCTGCTGCGGCTATAACTGGGGTAACAGATTCAGTTGCCTTGGTCATCTCTGAGTCCAGCGGAAGGCTAACTATATTTAGTGGCGGAAGTATTATAACAACTATTGAAAAGGCCACCTCTCAAGCCCACAAGCCAACACCGATAATTTAAATTATGATAGATATGCTAATCCTGGATCATCTTAAAGAGGATCTAAAGGCTATTCTGGCTAATAGAAAGCCAAAGAGGATTAAGGTCAATGGTGATGATTATACCCAGGCCTCTGTACTTTTGCCCTTATTTATCAGGGATGGCCAATATTGGCTTCTTCTTATAAGGAGAACAAACACAGTCGAATATCATAAAGGTGAAATATCCTTTCCTGGTGGCGTAGTGGATGAGGATGATGATAGTTTGGAAGGTACTGCTAAAAGGGAAACCTTTGAAGAAATAGGTGTCAAAGAAAAGGATATAGAGATACTGGGCCAGCTCGACGATACGACTACGATGATGTCTTCCTTCATCATTTATCCTTTTGTAGGAGTGGTACCATTTCCCTATGCATTTAAAATCCATAAGAGAGAGGTTGAGCACTTAATTGAAGTCCCTTTAAGATTTTTTTTAGATCCTTCTCAACCTCAACCTTTTTCCATAAATTATAAAGGGGACATTTTTGAGATTCCCGCCTTTATATATGAGGGTGCTGTTATATGGGGAGCTACAGAAAGGATTTTAGAGAATTTTATTAATTTTATAAGGCCCAAGATATAGGAATCTTAGATTCTACGGGGATTTTTGTCAATTTTCCTTTACTCTGTTAGAATATCCATTGCAAAAGCACAGAGACGATTTATATTACCAAGTTGCATTCAAACGGCTACTATTTATAGAGGTCATTGCGAACGAATGTG
>CAYTDY010000168.1:0-5302 GCA_964436665.1 uncultured Desulfobacteraceae bacterium | reverse complement strand
TCTCCTTCCTCCTATTTTATGAAACATCCTCCAAAACAGTATACAGATGATGAGGCATTCAGGCTCACAGAAGATTTCATTCAAGGAAAAAGAGAGGATTAAATAGAGTCGTTAGTAAGGAGTAAGCAGTAGGCAGGAAGGAAAATACTGCCTACTTTTTTTCTGCATACTTTAAGAAAAGGAAAATTATATGGATTGGGGTATTGAAAACAGGCTTTCCAGATTAATCAGGGATGATTGGCGCTGCCAATTTTTACCTATAGATCATGGCTATTTCCAGGGACCTACCAGTTGTCTGGAAAAACCATCTGAGACAATAAAAGGACTCCTTCCCTATGCCGATGGTCTCTTTGTTACCAGAGGTATAGTACGCTCCTCTGTTCCTGCAAACTGCCAAACCCCGATCATCCTGAGGGTTTCTGGCGGTACCAGTATAATTGGATCAGACTTAGCTAATGAAACCCTCACCACATCAATAGATGAGGTCATCAGGCTCAATGCCGCTGCTGTGGGCATCTCTATATTTGTGGGCTCTGACTATGAAAAGCAGACGTTGACTAACCTTTCCCAGCTTGTTGATCAATGTGAACCATATGGTATTCCTGTCATGGCCGTAACCGCAGTGGGTAAGGAATTAGAACAAAGAACAGCCAGGTATCTTGCCTTGAGCAGCCGAATTGCCGCTGAGTTGGGCGCAAGGATTGTAAAAACCTATTACTGCCCGCAGGATTTCGAAAAGGTAACAGAAGGTTGCCCTGTTCCTATCGTTATGGCAGGAGGCCCGAAATGTGAGACAGAGCTTGAAGTATTTGAATTTGTTTATGATGGTATTCAAAAGGGAGCAATAGGAATTAATCTAGGAAGAAATGTCTGGCAAAACCCGCATCCAGTCCCTATGATGAGGGCATTAAACGCCATTATTCATAAAAACTCAACGCCCCAAGAGGCCCAGGAACTTTTCGAGGAATTAAGCAGAAGTCAGTAGTCAGTGGTCAGTTGTCAGTTGTCGAAGACCAACGGACTACGATCAATGGACAATGGACACTATGAAATGCGCAATGTATTACAATAACAGGGACATAAGATTGCAAGAAATCTCTGTGCCCAAAATAGAAGCAGATGAATTATTAGTCCAAATGCATGCATGCGGGATATGTGGTAGTGATGTCCTTGAATGGTATAGATTAAAAAAGGCTCCTATTGTCCTCGGCCATGAGATGACAGGTGAGATAGTTGAAGTAAGAAGAAATGTTAAAGGATATAAAGTGGGTGATCGAGTCTTTGTATCACACCATGTCCCCTGCAACACATGCCATTATTGTCTTAATGGTCATTATACAGTATGCGATACCTTAAGAAAAACAAACTTTGATCCCGGTGGATTTGCCGAATTCATCAGGGTGCCAAAAATCAATGTTGACCGTGGGGTATTCCTTTTACCTGATGAAATCTCCTATGAAGAGGGGACGTTTATTGAGCCATTGGCCTGCGTTCTGAGGGGACAAAAAACTGCTCACTTACAGCCAGGCCAAACAGTTTTTATAATTGGAGGAGGGATTTCAGGATTACTCCATCTCAAACTGGCAAAGGCCTTGGGAGCAAGCTCTGTGGTTGTAACTGACATAAATAAAAAACGCCTATTATTCGCTAAACAATTTGGGGCAAATGCAGCTATTCTGGCCGATGACACCATTCCAGAGCATCTTAAAAAGGCAAATGATGGACGTCTGGCTGATATGGTAATAGTTGCAACCGGTGCATTAGAGGCAATTCGTATGGCCTGCAAAACCGTTGATAGAGGAGGCACTATCCTTATTTTCGCCCCTACAGAGCCCGATATTGATATTGCCCTGCCCTTATATGACATCTGGCATGACGGGATAACAATTACCACATCTTATGCAGGCTCTCCCTTGGATATAAGTGAGGCGATAGATTTGATCAGGTCAAAAGATATTGTTGTAAAGGATATGATAACCCATCGTTTTCCACTCGCCAGGGCAGGAGAAGGATTCTCACTTGTCGAAAAGGCTCAGGACTCAATTAAGGTAATTATTGAGCCATAATCTATTTCCCTCTTATCATGGGGACAAACAGGACATTCATTACTGCCTTTTTTATTATCATCCCCTTTTCTTTTTTAAGAAGAACTAGTTTCTGTATACTTCTCTTTTCTCCTACAGGGATGATCATCCTTCCACCCTCTGCAAGCTGATCAATAAGTGGTCTCGGGATCTTCTCAGGGGCACAGGTAACTATTACTGCATTAAAAGGTGCCTTCTCAGGCCAGCCTTTGTAACCATCACCAATCTTTACAAAAATGTTCGAATATCCCATCTCCTTCAATCTCTGCCGAGCTGTCTCACCCAATCGAGCCTTTATCTCTATTGTATATACTTCCTTTACAATCTCTGCCAGAATAGCCGCCTGGTAACCTGAGCCTGTTCCTATTTCTAGTACCTTATCTCCTGAGGATAAATGTAAAACCTCAGTCATAAATGCCACTATATATGGCTGCGAAATTGTCTGGCCCTGTCCAATAGGAAGAGGTCTATCATCATAGGCAGATTTCCTTCTGCTTTTCGGTACAAACATATGCCGGGGAACATTTCTCATGGCCTCAATAACCATTGAATCTTTTATTCCCCTGGCAATTATCTGGGTGGTTAACATCCTCTCCCGAAGATCAGAAAATAGGTCTTTTCCAGGTGCACTAATAGATATTGTGCAAAAAATGAGTAGCAAAATAAAAGAAAAATATGTTATCTTAAACATGATAGCCCCCGATGGGATTATTTTCTATTATTCTATCAAATTATTAACCACTATTTAAAGATAAAGTTTTACTTTTTATGAGCTATAAGGCATATTTTCGTTTTTATGAAGAGCTGAACGATTATCTACCTGAAAAAAAAAGAAAAACAACATTCAGCCTATCCCTAAAAGGCTCAACTACCATCAAGGAGGCAATTTGCTATCTGGGAATTCCACCCGGAGAGGTTGATCTTGTTCTTGTTAATGCTAAATCAGTTCCTTTCGACCATATTATCGTCAAGGGAGACAAGATCAGCATATACCCTATTTTTGAGTCATTGGATATTAGCAATGTAACAAGACTCAGAGATAAACCATTAATAAAATTGGCTAAAGATTCAAAAGACCTAAATCTTGAAAGGAGTTAAAAATGGCAAAAAAAAAGATTAATGAAACTACAAAGCAAAAGGTTATAAAGGCTCATGCAACTGGACTATCAATGAGAAAGATAGCCAAAGAATTTGGAGTAAGTCTCTCAAGCGTTCATAGAATAGTCAAAGAGAAAGGCTTAGAAAAAGGTCAAAAAAAGAGAATTATAAAGAAAGACAAAGCAGAAAGGCAAAAAAGAATAGCGGAACTTGAAAAAAGAATAGCTGAGCTGGAAAATAAGATCCTTGACCTTGAGTCCAAGAAAAGCTCATGGAGTAAATAATTAAAAACCCAACGATCTTTATTCACGGACAAGAAAGTAGCAGCCAGGGAACAAAAGGTCTCTTTTTTAGAGACCTTTTTCCAGAGATGATTATCCCATACTTTATTGGTGATATATCAACAAGAATGTTAAAACTCAATGAGATTCTAATAAATAAAAAAGGGATAATTATGATAGGATCTTCTTTGGGTGGGCTGATGGCTGCCTTATATGCTTTTCAAAATCAGGACAGAATAAAAAAACTCATCCTCCTTGCCCCAGCTCTTAACCTTTTAGAATTCACACCATATCTATCAGAAAAATTCACACTTCCTGTTTATATCTTTCACGGAAAAAAGGATGAAGTTATTCCCCCAAAGTCTATTCAGGCTATTGCCAAAAAGGTCTTTGTTAATCTAACCTTTACCATGCTGGATGATGACCACCGCCTATCTAAAACATTTACTTTAATTGATTGGCCCCAACTCATAGCCCCTTACTCCTCTAACTCCACATTCCAGTATATATAATCCCTCCATGTCTGGGGCATATGCTTAAAACTTAATGTGATCTTTAAAATGGGCAACCATTCTGGTCTGTCCGGTTTCCTGATCAATTTCATTGAGACCTCTGATGGAATCCTTCCGCCCTTCCTTCTATTGCAATCAATACAACATGTGACGATATTTTCCCACTCTGTCTTGCCCCCCCTTGCCCTCGGTAAAACGTGATCCCAGGTAAGCTCAGTTGGAGGTAGTTTACTACCACAGTACTGACACTTGTAATTATCTCTAATATAGATATTCTGTCTGCTAAATTTAACCGGTGTCTTTGGCCTTCTTACAAATCTTAAAAGCCTGACAACAGCAGGCAACTTAATGGCAAAACTGACTGAATGGATCTCCCTGTTGTACTCTTCAAGCACCTCTACTTTACCCAGGGTGAGCATAATAATTGCCTTCTTCCAGTTAATGACCTTTAGAGGTTCGAAAGTGATATTTAAAAGGAGTACCTGTTCCATCTTAACAAAACCAAAGTGAGCCCGCCCTGGTGCGACGTGATTTGAATATACGCTTGCTTCTGATGTATCACCAATCCTGGTTTATCTTTGCTGAGTCAGCTTTTCCCAGGTCTGGGCCAGGGCTAAGGTGATAATAATTCCTAAATTCCTAAATCCCTCAATTTTAACTGATCAACCCAACAAACCAATGACTCTGGTCGGGGCGAGAGGATTTGAACCTCCGACTCCCTGCTCCCAAAGCAGGTGCGCTACCAGACTGCGCCACGCCCCGAATAATGTAATTCTAATACCTTATTTTCACTTAAAAAATCAAGAAAATTATGAACGGGAATGCTTTTACTTCTCCTTTTAATATCTTTTAATTGACTTTGTAGCGATTAAATAATATTTAATTTAGCAAAAATAAAAGGAAGTAAAGACCAATGTTAGATATTCAAAATCAAAAAGATGATCGCAATATTGATATAGACAAGGTTGGAATAAAGGACATCAGGTATCCAATAACGGTTCGGGATAAAACGATAAAAACCCAACAGACTGTAGCCCTGATTAATATGTACGTTAACCTTCCCAGGGACTATAAAGGCACACATATGAGCAGGCTTATCGAGATTTTGAATGAACACAATAGAAGTATCTCTATTCAGAATCTCTCAGATATCCTTTCGACCATGAAAAATCGGCTCAATGCTGAAAGTGCTCATATAGAAATATCATTTCCATACTTTGTAATGAAGTCTTCTCCTGTTACCCATAGCCAGGGACTGATGGAATATCAGTGCACCTTTAAAGGTAGTTTGAATAAGGGGAAAGATCTGGTGGTTATGATAAATGTA
>CAYTDY010000167.1:0-5324 GCA_964436665.1 uncultured Desulfobacteraceae bacterium | reverse complement strand
TGAAAAGGTCTTATCTGGAATATGCCATGAGTGTAATTGTTGGCAGGGCATTACCGGATATACGTGATGGGCTTAAACCTGTTCACAGGAGAGCCCTTTTCGCCATGGAACAGTTAAAAAATTATCATAACAGGCCATATAAGAAATCTGCCAGGGTGGTGGGTGACGTCATTGGTAAGTATCATCCTCATGGTGATGCAGCCGTTTATGATACTATTGTAAGGATGGCCCAACCTTTTTCCATGAGATACCCATTGGTTGATGGCCAGGGCAACTTTGGTTCAGTAGACGGTGACCCACCAGCGGCTATGAGGTATACAGAGATAAGAATGTTCGAGATTGCCGAAGAGTTTCTGGCAGATGTGGAAAAAGAAACAGTTGATTTTTTATCCAATTATGATGGTTCTTTATTAGAGCCTGTAATACTGCCTACAAATATACCCAATTTACTCATCACAGGCTCATCGGGCATTGCGGTAGGTATGGCTACAAACATACCGCCACATAATCTTCGTGAAGTGGTTGATGCTATCATTCACACCATAGATAACCCAGGCATAACGTTAAAAGAACTCATGGCTGACATACCTGGTCCGGATTTTCCAACAGCAGGTTTTATTTATGGGGGGCAGGGGATTCAAGAGGCTTATTCCTCTGGAAGAGGTATTATAAAGATTCGGGCTCGGGCATTTGTGGAGAAGGCAGGAGAGAATAAAGAACGGATAATTATAACTGAAATACCTTATCAGGTTAACAAATCAAACTTGCTTAAGAGTATAGGAGAATTAGTTAAAAACAAAAAGATAGAGGGAATAAGCGATATACGCGATGAGTCAGACCGTGATGGATTAAGAGTAGCAATCGATATTAAAAGAGGTGCCATGGCCACAGTGATCCTCAATCGTCTCTATAAATTTACTCAAATGGAAACATCCTTTGGGATTATCATGTTGGCTATTGTAAACGGAAGACCAGAGATCTTAACCCTTAAGCAGATAATACAGCACTTTATCAATCATAGAAAGGAGATAGTTGTTCGTCGGACATCCTTCGAATTAAAAAGGTCTGAGGCCAAGGCCCATGTTTTGGAAGGACTAAAGGTGGCATTGGATCACCTCGATAGGGTTGTAGAACTGATTCGTTCTTCACCTTCCCCTTCGGAGGCCAAGGTGAAACTTATGGAGCGATTTCAACTTTCAGATATCCAGGCACAGGCCATTCTGGATATGAGATTACAGAGACTGACTGGCCTGGAAAGAGATAAAATAAGTGATGATTATAGTAATACCATTAAGGATATAGAGAGATTTAGGGCAATTCTAAGCAATGATGCACTTGTTTTAGATATTATAAAAAGGGAAACAAGAGGTATTCAGGAGAAATATGGCGATGAGCGGCGAACCGAGCTAATTAGAGATGTTCAGGATGTAGACATTGAGGACCTAATAGTAGATGAGGATATGGTTATCACGGTAAGTCATGCTGGCTATATCAAGAGAACCCCAATAAGTCTTTACCGGGCCCAGCGAAGAGGCGGGAAAGGTGTGGCAGGGACAAAAGTGAGAGAGGAAGATTTTGTGGTATCCATGTTTATTGCCTCTACCCATGAATATCTTCTGTTTTTTATGAACACAGGGCGCCTTTACTGGAGGAAAGTATATGAGATACCAGAGGCAGGAAGGGCGGCCAAAGGGACAGCCATTGTCAACTTGTTAGACCTCCAGCCAGTAGAAAAAATAGCCACTATCTTGTCAATAAAGGGTTTTGAGGATGGAAGGTACATAGTTATGGCAACCAAGAAGGGGCTGGTGAAAAAGACGCCGCTTTCTGCCTACAGTAGGCCCAGAGCCACAGGCATTGCCGCCTTAAAGATAAATGAGAGCGATGAGTTAATAGGAGTAAGGGTAACTAATGGCGAGCAGGATATCTTCTTAAGCTCAAAGACAGGGAAGGCAATACGATTCCATGAGAATGACATAAGAAGCATGGGACGCATGGCTGCAGGCAACATAGGGATTCGACTTAAAGATGATGAGGTAGTTAGCGTAGAGATTCTGAACGAGGGCGAGACCATACTCACAATCACAGAGAATGGTTATGGAAAGAGAACAGAGACAAAAGAATACAGGGTGCAAAAGAGAGGGGGCAAAGGCGTCTTTTCAATAAAGACATCCCAGAGAAACGGCCTTGTAGTAAGTGCCAATCAGGTAACAAAGGATGACGAGTTGATGATTCTGTCAGGAGAAGGAAAAATCATTAGAATAAGATCAGCAGATATCTCGGTTATAGGACGTCATACCCAGGGGGTAAAGCTGATTAATCTCGATACCCCTGAGAAGGTTGTGGCTGTAGCCAGGTTGATGGAAGCGTAGAGGCAAAAATGGTCAGAATCGGTGTTGTGGGAGGAGGTAGTTGGGGTACTGCCATAGCTAACCATATGGCCCTTAAGGGGTATGATATTGATCTGTGGGTCAGGGAAGAAGATGTATATCGCCAGATTAAGGAAAAAAGGATAAATGAGACATTTTTACCAGGGATAAAGCTTTCCAATGGAATAAAACCTGTTCAATCATTTAAGGAGGTAAGCAGAGAAAAAGATCTTTTATTAATCGTTGTGCCTTCCCATTTTTTCAGGAGCATCTTAAATGAATTATCTCCTTTTCTTTCTTCTTCAATCCCTATAGCAGTTGGAACAAAAGGCATAGAGAATGAAACCCTTATGACCATGTCTCAGGTAGTTAAATCAGCATTGCCCGGGGATTGGGATGATAGATTTGCATGTCTTTCAGGACCAAGCTTTGCTCGAGAGGTCTGCGAGAAACACCCAACAGCAGTAACCATTGCATCCAGAAACAAGAAACTAGCTACATATTTGCAGGGGCTATTTTATACTGACTACTTCAGGGTTTACACAACCCAAGATGTGATAGGTGTAGAACTCGGGGGGGCATTGAAAAATGTTATAGCTATTGCGGCAGGTGCATCAGATGGTCTTGGTTGTGGCTCGAATACAAGAGCCGCATTAATTACAAGGGGTTCGGCTGAAATTACCAGGCTGGGGGTTTCTATGGGTGCAATACCATTAACATTTGCTGGCCTGGCAGGAATAGGGGATCTAATTCTAACCTGCACTGGGGATCTCAGCAGAAACAGAATGGTAGGGTTAAAGATCGCCAAAGGTATCCCTGTTGAGGAGATTAT
Organism: uncultured Desulfobacteraceae bacterium; assembly: GCA_964436665.1. Taxonomy (GTDB): domain Bacteria; phylum Desulfobacterota; class DSM-4660; order Desulfatiglandales; family B25-G16; genus CAYTDY01. The sequence goes on along the minus strand of CAYTDY010000167.1, from coordinate 2,123 downwards.
TTCTGGAATGAAGATGGTTGCAGAGGGCATAAAGACATCACAGTCTGCCTATAGTTTGGCAAAGAAAATGAATATAGAGATGCCTATTACCACAGAGGTTTACAATGTTATTTATAAGGGAAAGGACCCAAGGAAGGCGGTTAAAGATTTAATGACGAGGCAGCTCAAGGTAGAGCTTGAACATTAGATCATCCAGAAACATATTTCTTTTTAGAGATATAAATGGTGCATGAATCAAAGGATAGGCCTCTGCCGGAAACAGTTCAGGAGCGATTGCCAGATTCCCTTTTTACACAACATATTTATTATTTTCCCTCCATTGGATCAACCAATGCCTATGCCAAGGAACTTGCTAAACAAGGCGGGGCAGAAGGGTCTATAGTGATAGCAGAAGAACAGACAAAAGGGAGGGGCAGGATGGGCAGAAAATGGTATTCACCTTCCCATGTAAACCTCTACTTTTCTATTATTTTTAGGCCACCATTTTCCGTTGACAGAGTCTTTTCTCTTAATATGCTCGTTGCACTTGCCCTGGTAGATGCAATAGATAATATGACAGGCATGAAAACTTTAATTAAATGGCCCAATGATGTCTACTTAAAGGATAAGAAAACCGCAGGAATTCTAACAGAGTTCTCAACAAACAAAGGAATGGCTGAATATGTTATTGCAGGAATAGGGCTCAATGTCAATTGGGATATTAGAGATAAATCAGAGTTAAAACATGTGGCTACCAGCTTGGCAAAAGAAATCGGTCATCCAATTAGCAGGGTTGATCTTCTTATAAAGATTCTCAAGCTCCTGGAGAGATATTATCAGCTCCTTTTAAAGGGTCAAGACAGCTACATCTATAACCGATGGAATGAGCTTTCTATGGTAATTGGCAGAGAGGTTATAGTTGATTCCCTTAGAGTGAGGAAAAGAGCTTGGGTTAAAAGAATTGATAGAAACGGAGCCCTGATTATTAAAGAGGAAAACGGTAAAGAATCATCTATTATCTGTGGCGACCTAGAAGTGCTATTCCCTTCATTGTCAGGCGCCTAACATTAATTTTTCCGCCTTTGGTCCCCGGCAGAGCGTATAAATTGTCCTCTCTATTCCTATGCCACCGCCATATGTATCCAGAAAGGTTGACCTTCTATTATCATCTTTCATGCTCGCTGAGGTGAACAATAGAAAATCAAGACCGTCTTTTTCCAATTGGAATGAAGCCTAGGTTGAGACCTCAGCCTTTTTCAATCATAAGCTTTAGCTTCATTTGTAAATTTTTTGGTATATTTCTATCTTTTAGGGTTGAGCGCAAAATCGTGAGAAATGATCAGATTATCGAAGGTGCCCATAAGGGGCCAACAAAACAGATTGTCTTGCCCTTTTTGTCTGGACAGGAGTCCTGTATCGTTGTAAAAATAAATTAAGAGACATTGATAAATATTTGCTTTCCTGAAACCCTGGAAGAACGATCATGCACCTTTTCTCAATTATAACCAACCTACGATTCCAGGATGTCTTGGACATCCTCTTTCTCTCAGTTTTAGTGTACCATCTCTATCTCTGGTTTTGGGGTACGAAAGCCTTCAAGGCCCTGGTAGGACTGTTGGCCCTGGGAGTGATATTTACCCTTGCTCGATTGTGGGGACTATTTCTTACCACTTGGGTATTCCAGATACTCTGGCAAGTTTTGGTAGTCCTCATAATTATCCTCTTTCAATCGGAGATCCGCCAGGTGCTGGAGAGAGTCAATCCCCTTCAAATGATTTCGCTCCGCCGTTTCTCCAAGTCAGCTGATTGGATACCGAACCTTGTTACTACGGTCTTCTCGCTGGCTAAGCTCAAGACAGGCGCTTTGATAATTTTCGAGCGTGCGGACTTGGTGGAAGAATTGATCACTGGTGGTGTCCCATTAGACAGTGAGCCGAGCCCTGAGTTATTGATGAGTATCTTTCACAAAGAATCTCCTCTCCATGACGGGGCCTTGCTTATCCAAAGGGGCAGAATCGCCAAGGCGGCCTGCTATCTCCCTCTGAGTTCTGCTGAAGGTCTTCCAAAAGAATGGGGTACCAGACACAGGGCAGCCTTGGGCCTTTCCGAGCGCTGCGATGCCTTGGTAGTGGTTATCTCTGAGG
>CAYTDY010000166.1:0-5351 GCA_964436665.1 uncultured Desulfobacteraceae bacterium | reverse complement strand
CCGAATGGGCTAAGGCTGCATGAAAATAGTGCTTCGAGCTATTGGCATTTTGGTGTTGACAATTCAGAAACGGGTCAAACTTAGTCCAAATGATTTCCTAAAGTCTATTAGTCGAAAAATCGTAGAAAGCATCGAGCACCTTCACGAAGCTATTTCTTTATTGAAGGAACATCCTGCAATATCAATCGAAAAATGCACCCTTGCAAAGGATGGGGTTGATGAAGTTGAACTATTGTATTATGAAGCGCTGGCTGAACTTGCCGAATCTGAAGACGTGAAATATATGTTTAAAATGAGAGAAATTTATAAACACCTCTTACAGGTAAGTTTAAGGGTGAATGATTCTGCCAATATCATACTCGATATAATAGTAAAAACCACTTAAGATTATTTTCTATGTTTTTGAGTGTTGCCATACCATAAGTTGATGAATGGAAGAATATACTTTTGTATGAAGGTGATTTTACTCACCCAACTTGAGTTTTGAAATATTATTGCTTAGAAAGGGATAAATAGGCGACGGAGGCACCTCAACCAGCTAATAAACCAATAACATCAACATATTGTGTTTTGGTTACCCATTTCAAACTTGAATGTTTCGTGCCATAACCTTCAATATCACAAAAATGAATGTTTGTAACTGTAATCATAACCTCATCTTCAATCAATGAGGGTCTTTTAATATATCGCTTCATGAAAAAACCCTGAACCTTTGATAACTTGCCATGATCACATTCCATGGAAAATACAGCCATGTTGCCGATATAGTCCAGCTATGTCAGTATTTCAGGGAAGTGATAATTGAAGGGATAAAAAAGATCCCAATACCAGGAATGGCAAGGTCAGGCTAAAAGGATTATTTTCATGAGTGAAGGTTTCTGTATCGGAGAACGGGACATTCGCGCAGAAATTGCTTAAAACTCAGTCTGAAGGAAAGTCTCGTTTTGGGACTTGCATTTGTATTCAGTATTGATTACAATTGTACTCAAAAGGGAATACAAAAATGCTTGATCTTCCAAATCTTTTGTCATCAAAGGTGCGGCAAAAACTCTTTCGCCTCTATTTTTCTCAAACCAATAGAAGGTATTACCTCAGAGAGCTTGAGAGGTTGCTGCATGAACCTGTAGGAAATATCCGAAGAGAACTCCTTAGATGGTCCAAGGCAGGCCTTTTCCTCAGAGAAAAAGTGGGAAACCTTGCCTACTATTCATTAAATAAATCGTTCCCTCTTTATGAAGAATTAAGGACAATAGTTTCGAAGACTATAGGGATAGAGCATATCCTGAAGGAAGGCCTGAAAGCAATAGAAAGCATTGGTGTAGCCATTATCTATGGGTCTGTGGCCAGTGGTGAGGATACGGGAAATTCTGATATCGATGTTTTATTAATAGGGAACCCAGATATGGATGAACTGGTCAATAATGTTCAGGAAATGGAAAAAGAATTAGGGCGGGAAATCAATTATGTCCTTTATACTCCTGAAGAATTTAAGAGGAAAAAGGAGGCACAAAACACTTTCATTATCGATGTATTAAGAAACCCAAAAGTCTTCATTATTGGTGAGGAACATGATCTCTGAAAAAAAGATAAATCAATGGCTGGAAAGTGGATTGATCAAGGGACAGGAAAAATCTTTTAACCAAATAAAAAATTTACTCTCTCGGGCCTTAAAGGATATAAAAACGGCCGAACAGAATATACCCATTGATGAAGAGGCGGTCTATACTTTTGCTTACCTGTCTATGTTTCGGACAGGAAGGGCCATTATGCTCCTCTCTGGATATCGTCCTGATGATGGGAGGCAGCATAAAACCACGGTTGAATTTGCCAGCCTAATCCTGGGTGAGAAATACCGCACTCTAACTCGCAGATTTGATCAAATGAGAAGACGACGAAATCTCTTCACCTATGATCCAGTAGATAATTTAACAGAAAAGGAAACTATGGAAGCCTTGAGAACGGCCAAGCGATTTGTCCAAGAGATTATTCAATGGATAAAGGAAAAAGATCCACAATTGGAGTTATTCTGACTCTTCCTACTTTCTTTAGCAGAATGCCTTTGAACTCTTGCTATCTGCGAAAATTTCCTATGAATGAATCATATCAGACAGCCAAATATGTAATGAATCCAAATATATTTAGGAAGTCATAAGAGGGGACGTTACCCTTGAGGATTTCAGGGGAGTGATAATTGAAGGGATAAAAGAGATCCCAACACTAAGAATGGCAAAGTCAGGTCAAAAGGAATATTTTCACGAGTGAAGGTTTTTGCTACGAATCTTTAATTATTTGATATTTCATGTTTCGTTTTGAAATAAACAATTTCAGGTAGCCAATATCTATTGCATATTTCAATCGCAATTCATTCAAGGCAAGGGAAAGATAGCGTCTATTTCATCCTGCGGTATATCAAACACCTCATTGTGTGGGGGAAGCTTATCCCTCCTCATAAACTCAGGCAATATGTTATGAACATCTGTCCATCCTGCTAAATGGTTAAAGGCCAATTCGTCTTTTATGGTATTGATGCCGATATTCATTACATCCTCTGCCTTGATATTGGTGCCGTACCTGGCATTGAGTAGTTTCGCAAGCACCTCATACATAAGCTGCCCCTTTGTGGGCATGGCAAGAAAGCAATACCCAAGAGAGTCGATGGTGGCATTCAATATCTGAGCATCGCGAGATCTTTTCACCTGACCCTCCTTTGATAGCGAATCACGGTAATCAAGACCTGCCGTATGATCTGCGCCCATAGGTGAGGTACAATACGTTACCCCCACTGCTTTACAGGCCCTTGGATCATGGGCCGGGATAGCCTGGCCTTTGGAAACAGGGATCCTGTCAAGGCCAAGGAATTGGGCTGTGAAGGCAGTGCCCTGTCCTATAATTTTACCCATAGGAGTTCCCTCTCCCAGTTCTTTTAGCATCTCTAAAACCTTCTGCTCATCTCCAAATTTAATGACCCCCGCCTCCATTACCTGAGCGATAGCGCTTCCCACCTCGATAGTATCCACGCCTAAATCATCACATATCCTGTCCATCCGAGCTATTGCATCAAGGCTGGTAATACCTAAATTGGTGCCAAGCATGGCCAGAGTTTCGTATTCAAGGGCGGAGGTTAGATGCTGGCCATCATCTCCATGGAAAACTATTGAGCATTGGATAACACAACCTGGCATGCAACCATGCATCCTTCCCCCTCTGCTTTGATTGATCTTTGAGATGGTCTCACCAAAGACATTTTCTATATTTTCAACAGGACCTCCATGATAATTCCAGCTGGGCATGCTCCCCAGTTGGCTAAGAAATTTAATTACACTTGGGGTTCCAAGTTTAGAAACTGATTGTCTACCTTTATCCTGTTTCAAGATCTCAAGCAGATCCCTTACCGCCCCCTTAAATTCCTCTTTGTTTAAAGGTTCGATAGCTCTGGTGCCTTTGGCATTTATTACAATAGCCTTAACGCCTTTTGATCCCATTACAGCACCAAGACCACCCCTTGCTGCATGACGAGATGGTCTGCCATCCTGATCTGTAACTGCAATAGTAGATGCTGTCATTTTTGCCTCACCGGCAGGCCCTATGGAAATAACACCTATCTCTTTTCCATATCTATCTTGAAGGCTGCTGACGAGGTCATAATTTATCTTCCCTGATAAATCAGGAGCTTTAAGAATCTGTACACCTTTGGAATCTATGTAGATAATATAGGTTTGATTTTCTTTTGGTTTTCCCTGGATGATCATTGCCTTGATACCCAAGCGGTCTAGTTTCTGTGCAGCAGTACCACCGGCGTTAGCTTCCTTAATAGTTTTGGTCAATGGACTTTTGGAGCCAAAGGAAATCCTTCCAAAAGATGGGGCCATAGTGCCGGCAAGAAGGCCAGGTGCCACCACAAGTTTGTTTTCATGGCTTAGAGGATGAATAGTAGCTGGAACCTCGGTATTCAAAATCCTGGCGCTAAGACTTCTTCCTCCAAGCAGTTGGTAGTCCTGGGGAGGTTTTTCGGTTTTTACTTTTAGCTCTGTCATATCTATTCGGATTATGTTATTCATTATGACCTCTCTAAGATTGATGAAAGATTATTTGTAAGTATTTAAAGGATTGGAACATAGAGCATGTTATTTAGGGGTAATGAGGCCTTTTCTAAAGTGCGTGGCGGGAGGTCGCCGTTCTTTTTACGATTTATCAGCGGGGGAAACCGCAGTCCGCCTAAGGCGGAAATGCGGAGGGGGTAAGAATCCCCCGTAGATAAGTCGTTGAAAAGACCAGGCCGGGAGCCTCGGTACTGAAGAAATGGCCTCATTACCCAATTACTCCGTGATCAGTTACGATTATTATTCAAGATTTTCTGCGAGCAAGGCTTCTCAGGTATTCATCCCACTCAATAGGTAAAAAATACTTCTTTTTATTGTTACAATCCTTGCATGCAGGCACGAGGTTGCCCTTGGTACTTTTTCCACCTCTAATAAGGGGCACAATATGATCCATGGTTAGTTCCCTTGGATCAACATGTTGTCCGCAGTAATAACAAATCCCCTTAGAGACCTTTCTTTGCCACCATGCAGATTGTCTGAGTCTTTTGGCCCTTTGCTTCTGGTGGTCTATTTCTCTTTTATCTATTTCGAGATCAAAAGAAATTGATTTTTCTCCTTTCCTTTTATAATTTCTAAAGAATATTCAATATTCATCTGACAGAGACCACACCATAAGGTAAAAAGATCAGCTAATGAGCCCTCCTATCCATGTCATAATTCTATCAACTATCTGATTAAATTGTATCTTTCAAGAAATAAATCACAGATCACGATTGCAGTCTATATTTTAAGAATATTGCCCTTATTGTGGGAACACTATTTAAAAATTAATAGTGGTTTTCCAATGAGAATTTTGGCAATCTGACACCATTAATTAATATCTTGCTTGAAAAGTAATTTACTTGTATATTAAAATTATAAAGTTTATAGGCAGGCCATAGGGGCATTAGCAAGTATATCTTAATTTATTCAAAAAAACAGAGGAGGGCATATTATGGGAAAAATTCTAAGGATTAATATGACTGATATGACGGTTAAAACAGAGGAGTTAGGCGAATATGCCGGTCTTGGCGGTAGAGCGCTAACATCTTCAATAATAGCCAAGGAGGTTCCCCCACTTTGTCACCCCCTTGGTCCAAATAATAAACTTGTTGCTGCGGCAGGATTGCTTACAGGTACAACTGCTGCAAGCAGCGGGAGATGCCACTTTGGCTGTAAAAGCCCATTGACTGGAGGGATCAAGGAGGGAAATTCAGGGGGTGTTGTCGCACAGAAAATAGCTCACCTGGGCTATAGCGCCATAGTCCTTGA
>CAYTDY010000165.1:0-5371 GCA_964436665.1 uncultured Desulfobacteraceae bacterium | reverse complement strand
GAAGGATGGCATACGAGGCCATTCTGGCCCGAGACTATCCGATTATCCTGACGGTCAATTTTATTTCCGCCGTGTTAGTGCTGGCCGGCACATTTGTCTCTGATTTACTCTATATGATAGTAGACCCAAGGATACGACTTTGATGAAAGTGGAACCAAAATCATATGAACCCTTGGCCCCAAAAAGGACAAGGCTACAAGAATTCTGGCAACTATTCAAACAAAACAGGCTCGCTATTCTGGGGCTGATCATTTTCATCCTTTTCTTCTTCACCGCCCTGATTGGTCTTTTTCTCACATCAGGCCCGGATCCTGTTCTTGATCCTGCTTTAGTACGGCTTCAGGAAAAATTGCGCCCGCCTCTTTCAAAACCTAAGCTCGACACTTTGCAGTCTGATGAGGTTCCAGCTCTGGGGCTTTACCTCTTCGGAACTGATGATTTGGGACGAGATGCTTTCGCAAGAATGCTCCAGGGGTCCTGGGTTTCCCTGACTGTGGGATTTGTAGCCGTCGGCATATCAGTCCTCGTTGGTATATTCATAGGTGGAATCGCAGGCTACTTTGGACAAAACCGTATTTGCTTTGATCACATTCTTATAGCTTTTCTTTTGTTTTCAGGAGCAGCTATGCTTATGGTGGGATCCATCTATCCTGGATTTGCAATTCTTATTATAGGTCTTGGGTGTGTTCTTCTTTTCCTCTATTCCAGGAAAATGTGGAATAAACAGGCCATGCCAAAATGGCTAAACACACTCCATAGAGATACCATTTCTATTGACACCTTGATCATGCGATTTGTAGATATCATGCTTTGCTTCCCGAGCTTTTTCCTTATCCTTACCGTAATAGCTATCCTTCCGGCAAGCATATATAACATCATGATTGTGATTGGTCTGACAAGCTGGATGGGCACTACAAGATTTGTTAGGGCCGAATTTCTCTCGTTACGGGAACAAGATTTTGTGACGGCTGCTCGTGCCCTTGGCGTCAGCAACTTTCGGATCATATTTCGTCACATGATCCCTAATGCCATTGCACCGGTACTGGTATCTGCCACAATCGGTATAGCAACAGCAATTTTAACTGAAGCAGGTCTGAGTTTCCTTGGTTTTGGGGTTCCCCCACCCCATGCCACCTGGGGAAATATCCTTTCTGATGGAAAGCGCTTTATTTTCGATGCTCCCTGGCTGACATTTATCCCGGGTTTTGCCATCCTGGTTGTGGTACTCTCATTTAATCTCTTTGGCGAGGGGCTAAGAGATATATTAAACCCCAAACTCAGGGAAAGATACTGATGCTCTCTGTTCAAGACCTAAAGGTATATTTCCAGATTGACGGAAGGCTATCCCGGGCAGTTGACGGAGTGAGTTATGAAGTCCCCAAGGGCAAGACAGTCTGTCTTGTAGGAGAGTCAGGTTGTGGAAAAACTGTATCAGCATTGACTATCCTAAGAATTATCCCACAACCCCCTGGCAAAATTATGGGCGGCAAGGTACTCTTCAACAGGCAAAACCTCTTGGATCTGGATGAAGAGGAGATGCAGAAGATTCGCGGAAACCATATAGCCATGGTCTTCCAGGAACCCATGACTTCTCTTAATCCTGTATTTACCATAGGGGACCAAATCCAGGAGGCCATCACGGTCCATGAAAGGGTGGATGAAAGAGAGATAAACCAAAGATGTATTCAGCTCCTTAAAGATGTGGGTATCCCATTGCCAGAGGAGCACCTTAAAGACTATCCCCATCAGCTAAGCGGTGGGCAGAAACAGCGGGCTATGATCGCCATGGCATTGGCATGCAATCCTGATCTGGTGATTGCTGATGAACCAACCACAGCCCTTGATGTAACAATTCAAGCACAGATCCTGAATCTATTTGAAGAGCTAAAGCAAAAACGACAAATGTCTCTCCTTTACATTACCCATGATCTTGGTGTGGTGGCTAATATTGCCGATTACATCTATATAATGTATGCAGGTATCATTGCAGAGCAAGGTGAAACTAAAGAAATTTTCCATAATCCCCGTCATCCATATACTCAGGGTCTCCTGGCATCTCTCCCTAGTCGTGCTAAACGCGGAACCACACTTCACAGCATCCCTGGCACAGTTCCAGATCCTGCATACAAGCCGAGTGGCTGTCCATTTCATCCCAGATGTAATTTTGCTATTCAAGCCTGCCAAAGCCAATTTCCCATGATGTGTGATTACGGAAAAGGTCACCTTAGTCGCTGTCCGGTACTTTTTTTAGCAGAGAGCTTAGAGCTAAGGGTATAGAATGTAAGCCTTTTATGCATTTCACCAATAACAAATGATAATTAATCAATGACCAATAACAAAACCATGCTCAGGGTAGAGGATTTAAAAAAATACTTCCCAGTGCAAAGAGGTTTCTTCCAGAGGGTCATCGGATGGATCAAGGCCGTTGACGGTGTAGGGTTTTCTATTGATCAAGGGAAGACCCTGGGGCTGGTGGGCGAGAGCGGGTGTGGTAAATCCACAATCGGCCGGCTAATTTTGAAACTTTTAGAACCAGATGAGGGAAAGATCATTTATCAGGATCAAAATATTGGTGGCCTTTCCCAGGATGAAATGAAACCCTTACGCAAAGAGATGCAGATCATTTTTCAAGATCCCTTTGGTTCTCTAAATCCCCGGATGACCGTTAGCCAATCCATTGAAGAAGGCCTACGGACCCTGGGTATAAAAGGACACAATGAGCGAAAAGGGCATGTCAAACAGCTCCTGGATATGGTGGGTATTGCAGCGGCAGCAGCTGATCGTTATCCCCATGAATTTAGCGGTGGCCAGAGGCAGAGGATAGGTATAGCCCGGGCCCTGAGCGTTAAACCCTCATTAATTATATGTGATGAACCAGTTTCAGCTCTTGATGTCTCTATCCAGTCCCAGATCATCAATCTTCTTGAGGAGTTACAAAACAAATTGGGTCTCAGTTATCTCTTTATTTCCCATGACCTCAATGTTGTGGGTTACATCAGTGATACGGTAGCTGTGATGTACCTGGGTCACATCATGGAATATGCACCAGTGGATGAACTTTATGATAATCCCTTACACCCTTACACACTTGCTTTACTTTCAGCCATACCCGAGCCTAAACCGGATGATCGTCGTGAACGGAAAACACTTATAGGAGATGTCCCAAGCCCTTTTAACCCACCCCCAGGGTGCAGATTTCAGGGAAGATGCCCTCTTGCTGAAGCCAGATGCAGGGAAGAGGAGATCGATTTCTACCCGGTAAATGAGAATCATACAGTACGATGTTGGAAGGTAACTGGAGGATAAAAAATGTCAATGTCCCAGAATCGTCAAGATATTACAAAGAAAACTATAGGACAGTTGTTGAATGAGATAGCCGCCAGATACCCTGACAATATGGCACTTGTTCACTCTGATTGTAACATTAGATACAGCTACAGTTCCTTTTTATCAGAAATAGACATGGCTGCCAGGGGCCTGATAAGAATGGGGATAAAAAAGGGAGACAGGGCTGCCCTTTTGGCACCCAATACGCCTGAATGGATTATCTCCCAGATGGCCCTAGCAAAAATAGGGGCTATTTTAGTGCCAATAGACCCTGGAGCAGGCTCAGAGGATCTTCACTATATCCTGGGACAATCCGGCTCCAGCTCTATTATTATGGCAAGGGGTCTGGAAGATGAAATGGATTATAAATCAATACTCGACAATATCATTATTATAGGTGAAAAATCCTATCCTGATATGACCTCGTGGAAGGAATTGATGGAAATAGGTAATGGGATTGACATCCAAACACTTGCTAAAAGAGAGAATAAAATCAATCCAAGTGATGAGGTTGCCATAATGTATACATCTGGTACTACCGGTAAACCAAAGGGTGTTATCCTGGACCATTTAGGTCTTGTCAATAAATCCATTTTTTCAGCAAAAAGACAGGGCCTGAATAATCAAGACAGGCTCTGTCTCTTTTTTCCCCTATTCCATATGTTTGGAAATACATGCATCACCTTGGCAGGGCTTATAAAGGGGGCTGCAATCATCATGCCCAGTAAGACTTTTGAGCCATCCAAGATACTTTCCGCCATCTACAAGGAAAAATGTACGGCCATATTTGGCTCCCCAAGCATGCTCATAACACTCATAAATCATGCAGAATTTAGTCCTGAGAGGTGGCAAACAGTGCTTAAGGGGGCAATAGGTGGTGCACCCTGCCCTATGGAATTAATGAGAAATCTTGTGGAGGATATAGGTATTTCAGACATTACTGTGGCCTATGGCATCACAGAGGCCTCTTCATGGATAACCATGACCAGACCTGACGACCCGCTGGATTTAAGGGTTTCAACCATTGGCACAACACTGGAGTGCAATGAGGTCAAGATCTTAGACCCAATAAGTGGTGAAGATCTCCCTCCTCACAATCAGGGAGAACTCTGCACAAGGGGTTTCTTAATGAAGGAATATTATAAAATGCCTGCAGCTACAGCATCTGTCATTGATAAGGAGGGATGGTTTCACTCCGGAGATCTTGGCGAGATGGATGAAAAGGGCTATGTTAAAATAACAGGCAGGCTCAAGGATGTTATTGTAAGAGAAGGCCTTGAGATTTACCCAACAGAGCTGGAGGAAATAATCTATAAACTGCCTGGGGTGTCCGAAGTCCAGATTTTTGGTTTCCCTCATCCTGACAGAGGCCAGGAGGTTGCTGCCTGGATAAAACTCAAGGAAGGTGCCCATTTGTCTCTTGATAGTGTTATCAAATATGCAAAGGAAAATATCGATAAAGGAAAAGAGCCACATTACTATAAATTTGTTACAGAATTTCCAATAACAAGGTCAGGTAAGGTCCAGAAGTTCAAGCTGGCAGAGATGGCTCGGAAGGAATACCTGGTTTAATAATTGGTCAAGCCGCACATGAAAAAAATAGGTCATGGTGTTCTCCCCGATAGGGAGTACAAGCTGCTTAAAAGCCAATATTGACCCTCTTGACATTAATAAGAGTTTTCTCTATTTCTGTATGACGCAAGCTTGCTGACCACAAAGCAACCTGTAAGTTACTTGCAGTCCCCAATGCGCTTGCCGCTTATGTGGCTGGTAATCTTCATATTTGTCTGAGGCATTGACATCGTCATTGTACCTTTAAAGCTGTCTCCTCTGTAAGTTATTTTACCGGTTCCTTTCATTGTGCCGCCCTGGGTGGTGCATTGCATGGTCCATGTCACCGTATTGCCAACCACCTTAGTCTGGGTAATTTTACACTCCTGCCCTGGTTGTTGAGGGCCCTGCGGAACAAAGTCCTTTTTTGTCAGGCATTGCGTGTGTTTCATCGGCGGCATTTCCATGCCCGGCATTTCTGTTTTTACGGTGA
>CAYTDY010000164.1:0-5390 GCA_964436665.1 uncultured Desulfobacteraceae bacterium | reverse complement strand
GAATCTTATCCTACATAGAGAAAAACATCATTTTGTCTGATAAGGGTTGTCATATAATGGTTTATTTGATATGTTCCGGTAGAATTTCTTTTGAAAGGAGGAAATAAAAATTGAGAAAAGTAGCGATCGTAGGAACAGGACATACACCATTTACCTTTGAAACTGAAAAGACCTCTATTGAGCTCTTTTCAGAAGCAGCCATGGATGCGATTAATGAGGCCACTTTGAAACCGAAAGATATCCAGGCCCTTTATCTTGGCAATTGTCTGGGTGATTTCTCCGAGGGACAGGCTATGTTACAGTCCTATGCGGCCAATGACATCGGGGCCTTTCATATCCCGGCCACACGATTTGAAGGTGCATGCGCCTCATCATCCCTGGCTATCAGAGATGCATTTATCTGGGTTGCCTCAGGCTACTATGATATGGTTCTTGCCGGAGGTGTTGAGAGGGCAGCGAGTATGGGAACCTCTCTGGCAACGAGAACATTTGCGATGTTTACAGACAGTCATTACGAGTATCCTGCTGGATTTACCTTTCCTGCAATGTTTGCCATGCTAACCCATCTTTACGCAAAGAAATACGGTATCCCTCTTGAAAAGCTTAAGGAACAGATGGCACAGGTTTCCGTGCAATCTCACTCTTATGGAGTGTTTAATCCAAAGGCCCAGTTCCGAAAGGAAATAACGGTAGATAAGGTTCTAAGTGGTTTTATGGTTACCACACCATTACAGTTACTGGACTGTTGTCCTTTTTCGGATGGGGCTGCTGCTGTTGTGCTTGTATCTGAGGAAAAGGCAAAAGAGATTACCGATAAACCTGTCTATATTACTGGCATCGGTCAGGCCTCGTCAGGCAGGCTTAGTGCCCAAAAGGATTATCTTCCCAGACTGAAGGCCAGAGAAGAATCTGTCAAGCAGGCCTATGACATGGCAGGTATAGGCCCTGGGGATATTGATGTATGTGAGCTTCATGACTGTTTTTCTATAGCAAGTCTGATCGCAGCTGAAAGCCTGGGCTTTTTTGAATTTGGCACGTCAGGTGAGGCCTGGGAAAAGGGTGAAACTAAGATCGGAGGCAAAACCCCCATAAATATCTCAGGTGGCTTGAAGGCAAAAGGGCATCCAATTGGTGCAACCGGTGCATCGCAGGTAGCCGAAATATATCATCAACTGAGAGGTGAGAGTGGAGAGAGGCAGGTTGAGGGAGCTGAGATCGGCCTGACAGATACCCTTGGGGGAGATGGTATACTGTGCACCCTGATTATGCAGAAAGGTTGGTAACGGAGGACAAAGTGGAATATAAACTTACATTTAAAGATTATGCCAAGGCCCTTACTAAGGGGAAATTACTGGGATTAAAATGTAAAGATTGTAATAAGGTAACTGTGCCGCCTAAGATGACATGCCAGGAATGTGGAGGAACAGATCTGGATATTGTTGAGCTCAGCAAGAGGGGTAAGATTATGACCTTTACTGTTGTAAATGTTGCCCCGGAAGGCAGGCAGAATGAGGTGCCGTACATTATCGCCCTTGTTAGACTCGATGAAGGCCCTTGGATAATGGGGAATCTTATTGGTTTTGACCCAGCCAGAGCTACGATGGATTTGATTGACAAAGACATAAAGGTTGGCTTCAGGATTTTTCCAGGTGATAAGTACTCACCCGGTGATCAGGCATCTCCGGTCTTTAGTTTTGTGTAGATCACTATCCCTTTTTGTTGAGGTCGCAACTATTCAGCCACAAAGACACCAAGGCACTAAGTTCTATTTTCAATTTTCAATTGTCAATTTTCAATTATTTGCGTCTTGGTGCCTTAGTGGCTACCTGAACTGTTACTCAAGGTCTTTAATTCCTTGAAAGATTATATCGAAAAGTTCGGGAATATTTTCCTCCTCTACACAGGAGAAGGCTACCCGTATATCCGTTTTTCCCAGTGAGATTACCCCTACACCATATCTGTCTAAAAGATGAAGCCTTAATTCCTCAGCATCTACCGTCTTAAGCCCCATGCACATGAAATAACCTGAGTTAAAGGGATATACATCCCAGGCCTCGCTATACTTGTTACTGGCCAGCACCTCTTTGACTCGGGTTGCCCTATTTGACATTATCCTGAATTTTTCTTCTTTTTCAATTTTGTAGTTGTCTGAATTAAGGGAGCCAAGGACAATGGATTGGCTCAGATGAGGGCTATTTGATATAGTTCCCCTGACAGCGCCAGCTGTCTTTTTCTCTAAGGCCTCATAGGCATCTTCAGGGCTGCCTTTCAAAAAAGTGCCATAGGTGATAAATCCTACCCGAAGGCCCCACACGTAAATCTCCTTTGTTGCGGCATCCAGTTTTATTGCCATAATCCGTGGATGAACCCCGGCAAGCAAGGCGAAAAGAGATTCTTTCATTACATTATCATCGTAGAAAAGCCCAAAATAGGCGTCGTCTAATATGACCACTACATTGTTATCTTTTTCTGCTATATTCATTATAATCTCTGCAATCCTTTTAGCCTCTGCCACTGTTGGCGTGTATCCCGTAGGATTATTAGGAAAATTCAGGATGACTGCGATTTTTTTTCTCTCCTGGGCTTCCTTTTCCAGCGCACCTTCAAAGGCACTCAGATTAAAACCTCCCTGTGATGAAAAAAGAGGATACTGGCTGATCTTTGCTCCATGCAGAACCGTAAATACCAGGTTGTAGTTTCCCCAGATCTTATCCGGGAGTATGATAACATCGTTTTCCTCAATCCACATCTCAGCAGTAACAGAGAGGCCATGGGTTATGGCATTGGTTACGATTGGAAGGCTTATTTCCTTGCCAGCAAGGGAAGGGTTTTTAGTGAGCATCAGTTGTCGCCAGGTCTCTCTGAGCTCAGGTTTGCCAAAAGACGGTGCATAATTGAGTGATTGATTCGGGGGTAAATTTATGTATGACATAATGGAAGGAAGATGCATAGGTACCCCGCCCTCTGTTGCAATACCTATGGTAGCATTATATTTTGACGCCTTTTCCTTGGCCTCTGCGCCTTGAGAGAGGATTCCTTTAGGAAAGTAAAGGTTTTTTCCCTTCTCAGAGAGCATATCATAGATATTGGGATTGGCATCTTGAATAATCTCATTTAATTCTTTGGCAATCGGGTTCATAGTTCTTTACCTCTCTTTCATTTTTTATAAAGGGCTACAGCCCCATATCCAACCACTCTCCGTTTCTCTCGGTAGCCATGAATAGCTACATCCCCGCTATTTGCATAATGAAGTATCTTTGCCCCATTTCCTCCAAGATGCCTCACCGTCATCATTACTGTTACCACTGAGCTCAATCCGCACAGGGTAGTAGAAAGGTTTGGTATTCCTTGAGCAAGAGATTCAGCATCTGAATTGAACACAAGCTTGGGGTCAAATTTCTCTATCAGAGAAAGGGTCTTTCGGTCAACCCTGTTTGCATTACCATAATCAGGAAAATGGGACATGTCAGATGATGCCACAAAAAGGACATTTCTTTTTCCCACTATCTTTGAGAGGGCCTCACTGATTCTTTCACAATCAGTTAACGAAGGCATACCCATTACAATAGGGACAATATCGAAATTTTTTAACACCCGTTGTAGAAAGGGGATCTGTGTCTCTACAGAGTGTTCCCTGATATGGGCCTCCTTAACAAAATGGAAGGGTCTTCCCATACTTAGAAGGTCATTAACTATTTCCTTATTGACAGTAACCTCTCCCAGAGGGGTTGCATAGGCATCCCAATTACCCACTGATGCTCCTCTAAGGTAAACACGGTGGCTTGGACCAACGATTATTACCGTATCATAATTCCTATCCTTGATTTGCCGGTAAGAATATGCAGCTACCTGACCCGAGTAGACATATCCAGCATGGGGGGAGATAAGGCCCAGGATCTTTCCCTCTATTTGTTCTTGCTTGACGTTTAAGAGTGAAGTATCGACTGTCTTCTTTAGTTCTTCCTGATCCTTAGGGTAGAAAGAACCGGCTACCGCAGGTTTCCTTATCCGTTCTTTTGCAATGGCAGGAGAAGAAACAAGGCCAATTATGGCAAGAGAGATGAAAGCAGCAGGCCAACCCCTCAAACGAGAAAATCTTAGATTTACTTTTGTATTTTGCCCATCCATCTATTCCCCTCTTAATCTGGGTTTCTCTCCTTTAAGATAGTTTTTGATTCATGCTATGAGATTGGTTTGAAAATGTCAATTTGAAAGGTATTGCCTTCATAAAGATTAACGAACGCGTAATGCTCCCTCTTCTGCTTTGCTCCTGAGTAACATGTTTAAACAAGGTAAAACTGTTTGACAATATTTTTACCATTAAATATAATTAAATTGATGGCTAAGAAGTAAAAAACAAAGGAGAAAGTAAAATGGAAATAGGAGTTAAATTGAGCAGTAAATGTCAGGTTGTAATTCCCAAACATGTCAGAGAGGCCTTGGATATAGGTCCAGGTGATGAGTTATTGATGGAGGTTAAAGAGGGAAGCCTTATTATCTACCCCAAGCCAAAAAGTTATACCAATTACATGATGGGATTGTGCAAGGAGGTCTGGGAGGGTGTGGATACGGACAGCTACCTCGATGAGGAGAGGGAATCATGGGAGAGATAGATGACAGGGTCAAGAAACTGTTTAAAGGGCACCAGGTAGTAGGGCTTGATACCATGCCCTTCATCTATTCCATGGAAGCCAGAGAACCATACATTCCCTTATTGAGATCGTTTTTTTCTTACATAGAAAAAGGATTCGCTAAAGGAGTTACGTCGATTATAACCCTCACAGAGGTCCTGGTAAAACCCATCAAAGACCAGAATATAAAGGCGGTCAAAAACTATAAGTTTCTTCTCAACAATTTCCCTAACCTCAAACTGGTCAATATAGATCCCAAGGTGGCAGAGAAAGGGGCTGAATTGAGAGCAAAATACGGAATTCGAACCCCGGATGCCTTACAGGTTGGCTCTGCTATTGAGAACCAAGCCACCATTTTCCTCTCCAATGACCATAAATTGAAGAGAATTAAGGAGATGGAAATAGTAGTGCTCAAAGAGATAATGGATTACCAAGATCTATGCTAAACGAACCGATACCTGAACCAAATTAGTTGATCCCAAGCCCCATGAGACAGGATGATGGCAAGGCCGTCCAAGTTTCCTTCAACATTTGTATCTCTTGCCTGTAGATGTTTGATGGAAGGTAAGGTATCAAGAGGCACTTTTGCCCAATATCTGGAAATAGATCGGGCTGAAATAGACGACTATCTGTATAAAGCGGGATTTGTGGAAGGAAACTATGCGAAAATCGCTCCTGCTTGATGCCGATGTTACTGTAAATGCAAGCTAGTACAATGCTTCCTAAATATGCTCGCAATACAAGAAGTCATTGCGAGCG
>CAYTDY010000163.1:0-5436 GCA_964436665.1 uncultured Desulfobacteraceae bacterium | reverse complement strand
ATCCTAATCAGTCCAACCCTATATCCTTCTTCCAACAACTCTCCTACTGATCTAATTCTTCGATTTCCTAAATGATCTATATCATCAACTGTACCCTCTTTAACACTCAACCTTACCAGTTCTCTAACTGTCTCCATTATATCCTCTTTTCTTAATACGCATGTTTCAAGAGGAACATCTTGGTTGAGCCTATAATTCATCTTCAAGCGACCTACCTGAGAAAGATTGTATGTAGAAGGATTAAAAAAGAGTCCTTTAAAATAGGCATAGGCCATATCCTGTGTAGGTGGGCTAGTTGGCCTTAACTTTCGGTAAATATCGAGAACAGCCTCATCAGGGGTAACGACTTTGTCTAAAAGCATGGTGTCTCTTATAGATGTATTAACCTCTGGCAAATCTAGAACTAATAATTCAATCTCTTCAATACCCTTCTCCTGTATAAGCTTTAAACTCTCCTCATCAAAAGTTTGATTTGTTCTTACTAAAACTTCTCCTGTCTGGGGATCAACTATATCATGTGCAGCAATCCTTCCTTGGAGATAATTTGGACTTACAGGTATCTCTTGGATACCGATATCAATAAGTTTTTTGTATAACTTTTTGCTAAATCTCTCACCCTTTCTGGCTAAAGTCTTTTTACTATTTAGATCAATTATATCTTCTGTTATCTTTTGGCTCTGGAGGCTATTTATATCAAAGACACACCTAAAAGAGCTTCTATCAACTAAAACCTTCTCTATATTATAAAAATTACAAAA
Source organism: uncultured Desulfobacteraceae bacterium (assembly GCA_964436665.1). GTDB lineage: Bacteria > Desulfobacterota > DSM-4660 > Desulfatiglandales > B25-G16 > CAYTDY01. The sequence goes on along the minus strand of CAYTDY010000163.1, from coordinate 4,678 downwards.
TATTTCTTCCTCAGAATAGCCAAAGGACTTGAGAAGAATGGTCGCTGGAAATTTTCTCCTCCTATCAATCCTAACGAAAAGGATATCCTTGGCATCAAATTCGAAGTCAATCCAAGAACCCCGTAAGGGAATGATTCTTGCTGAATAAAGAGGTTTCCCGCCTGGGTGTGTCTTTCCCTTATCATTATCAAAAAAGACACCTGGAGACCTGTGAAGCTGACTCACAACCACCCTCTCTACACCATTAACGATAAAAGTTCCCCTCTCAGTCATCATTGGTAAGGTACTAAAGTATATTTCCTGTTCTTTAATATCCCTGATATTTTTACTGCCAGTAATTTCATCAAAATCAAACACTAAAAGTTGAACAACTATCTTAATTGGTGCTTCATAGGTCATTCCCCTCTTTAAGCATTCCTCTTCATCGTATTTTATATCTTCAAAAAAATACTTAACAAATTCCAGCGAACATGTCTGATTTAAATCATGAATCGGAAAAACACTATTAAATGCACCCTGAAGTCCAATGTCTTTGCGCTTTTCAGGTGGAACATTCTTTTGTAAAAAACGCTCGTAAGAATATCTTTGCACATCTATAAGATTAGGAATATCAAGGATAGTTTTTATTCTCCCAAAATTCTTTCTTGGGTAATAGCTTAAATTATCTGCTTTATTCACGCTAAGATCTCCTTTTAGATCTTATTAATTAAATTTTCTAAGCATAATATTATATCAAAACCAAATTAACATAACAAAAGACGGTTTCATGATTAGGATCTATTTTATTTCCACTGTGGCCCCCGCTTCTTCAAGCTGTTTCTTAATGCTCTCCACATCTTCTTTTGAAACACCCTCTTTTACTTTATTAGGTACATTGTCAACTAGCTCTTTAGCCTCTTTTAATCCTAAGCTTGTTACAGACCGAACAACCTTAATCACCTGAATTTTCTTATCCCCAATTCCAGTTAAAATAACATCAAACTCTGTTTTTTCTACCTCTTCAACCTGTTCACCTTTTTCAGGGACTGCAGGAGCCGATACCGCTACCGGGGCAGCAGCTGAAACACCAAATTTCTTTTCAAGCTCTCCTACTAATTCAGATAGTTCTAAAACTGTCATATTGGAAATAAACTCAATTACATCTTCTTTACTTATCTTCTTGGTTGCCATATTTATCCAAAATCCCCCATGTTAAAATTATTTAACTTGTTTCATTGTTTGGATTGGTTTTGTTTGTTATATTTGGTTAGATTTTTTAAGAAATTCAACCAATAGATCCAATCAAACCACTCTCTCTAAGAAAAATTTGTCCATCAATTCAGTCTTTATATCTTCTGTCTTTTTATGGACTTTAAAACATTGACCAATCCCCTTAGCATTTCAGACAATATTCTAACAAAGGAAGTTGGTACGCTAGAAATAGAAAAAAGAACCTGTGAAAGAAGAACCTCTCTTGAAGGAAGCCGTGCTAATTTTTGAATAGCAGGGAATTCAACAACTTTACCCTTTATCTGACCAACTCTTATCTTTAACGCCTCATAATCCTGAATAAATTTTATCAAAACCTTAGCAGGCATAACCACATCATCATAAGTTATAGCTAAGGCACAAGGGCCAGTAATATAATCTTTTAAAACACCTGACTCTGTGTCTTGAGATGCAATCAACAACAGTCTATTCTTTACAACCTGAAATTCAATATTGGCTTCTTTCAACTCGCGCCTCAATTCTGTAAGCGCCTCTACATTCAATCCCTGGTAATCAACCAGAAAGGTTCCATAGGCCCTTTCAAGCATTTCCTCTAGGCCAGCTACAACTTTTTCCTTTTCCTTCCTGTCCAAAGGCTAAATCACCTCCCCTTTTCACCACTGATATTAATCATCTTAGGCGCCTAAAAATTTCGGGATATAAAATTTAATTTCCAACACATAATTAGCCTGTTAGAATTAAAGCATCGCTGCTTATTGCAAATTGAGAGAACCAATTAAATTTTAGCAAAGATTAAGGTCTCTTTTAAACTTTATAACAGGGTTTACCTGACAAAATCTCGAACATAGGCTGTATCTATCTTAATACCTGGTCCCATAGTGGTCGATATTGTTATACTTTTTAAATAGGTTCCCTTACTGGATGATGGCTTTAGCCGTAATATAGTATCAATTAAGAAGGCAGTATTTTGCAGGAGATTGTCTACCCCGAAAGATACCCTCCCTATCGAGGTTTGGATTATTCCTGCTTTATCCACCTTGAAATCAATTTTTCCTGCCTTTAGTTCAGTTACGGCCTTTGCTACATCAAAGGTTACGGTACCAAGTTTTGCGTTGGGCATCATCCCTCTTGGGCCCAAAATACGACCTAACTTACCTGCTATGCCCATCAAATCTGGAGTAGCAACGGCCTTGTCAAATTCAAGCCACCCTTTCTGTATCTTCTCCGATAGATCATCAGAGCCAACAAAATCTGCCCCAGCTTCTAAGGCCTCTTTTTCTTTTTCTCCCTTAGCAAATACAATTACTCTAACTGGTTTGCCAATGCCATGGGGAAGAGAAACTGTACCCCTTACCATTTGATCGGCATGGCGTGGATCAACACCCAACCTGACAGATATATCTACCGAGGCATCAAATTTCATATAGGAATTATCTATGGCTAATTCGATAGCTTCCTTAAATGTGTATTTTTTTAACCTGTCTATTTTTTTTCTGGCCTCGAAATATTTCTTTCCTCTCTTGGGCATATTATTTTCTCGTTGCTTGTTTCTCGTTTTCTTAATTAGCAACCAGGAACCAAATTACTAACCTTTATTCTTCAATAGTGATTCCCATGCTTCGGGCTGTACCCTCAATAATCTTTAAGGCCCCCGGCAAATCAATAGCGCTAAGATCCTCAAATTTTAATTTAGCTATCTCCTCTACCTTACTCCTGGTTACAATTCCTACTTTCTCTCTCTTTGGATCAGCAGAACCCTTAGCTATATTTGCTGCCTGCTTTAGAAGTATAGAGGCAGGAGGAGTTTTGGTTATAAAAGAGAATGATTTATTTGCATAAACACTTATAATTACAGGAATAATCATACCCTCCTGATTTTGTGTCCTAGCATTAAAAGCTTTACAAAATTCCATTATATTAACGCCATGTTGTCCCAATGCTGGCCCAACGGGTGGTGAAGGGTTCGCTTGTCCTGCTTTTACTTGCAATTTGATCGTTGCAATAACCTTTTTTGCCATATATCTTCCCCTTTATGTTTTCGTAACTTGAACAAAATCAAGTTCAACTGGAGTAGAACGTCCGAAAATACTTATTAAAATTTTTAGCTTAGCCTTATCTGGTTTTACTTCCTCCACAACTCCGTTGAAGTTGGTAAATGGACCATCAATCACCCTTATCTCGTCACCTTCTTCAAAAAAGAACTTCGGTTTTGGTTTTTCTCTTCCATCCTCAATCTTAGTAAGAATCTTTTGTGCCTCCTCTTCAGTAATCGGAATAGGCTTTGTTCTTTCACCCAAAAACCCTGTTACCTTGTCCACATCTTGAACTATGTGCCATGTCTCATCAGTTAATGCCATTTGGATCATTATGTAACCAGGATAGAATTTCCGAGAAGATGTCTTTTTCTTTCCCTTAACTAACTCTACAACTTGCTCAGTAGGCACAATTATCTGGCCAAAAAAAGCCTCTTTCCCCGAGGATTTGATCTTTTCTTGTAAGGTTAACTTTACTCTTTTTTCGAATCCAGAATAGGTGTGGACTATATACCACTTTAACTCCACATGTACACCCTTGTTTTAATATAGGTAACGTCCTTAGTCATTGGCCATTAGTCATTTGTTTGAATAAGTAATTCTCTGACATTTGGTGTCATTTACAAGTGATCCGTCTCAAGCGGAACTATTAATAAATGACATTCGCTAAAAATAATTATCCAATAACATTCTTTATAATCTTCACCAAACCTAGATCAACTATACCCAGAAAAAAGGCAATTAAAACAACCAATACTATAACTACCGCTGTAGTAGATAAAAGTTCCTTTTTTGTAGGCCAGGTTACCTTTTTAAGCTCCACTTTGGCATCGACCAAAAACTGCCGAGCCACAATAAAATATCTTTTGGGTGCGAATACACCATTCTCTGCTTTCTTGTAAATATTTTTTTTCAATGGTGTTGATCGAAAATCTTCTTTATCTTGAAGGGCTTCTCTGTCAGCTTTTTTTTGTTTAGAAATGCCAGCAGTCGACATTAAATTTGATTTCTTATTAAAACTTTTTCTTCTATGGGCCTTCTTTTTTTTCATAATCCAATAGATACTTCTATGGAATCAATCTTCCCAAATTAAAAAATACACACCAATTAATAGCAAACTCTCCCAAAAATGGCAGGCCAGGAGGGATTCGAACCCCCATCACCCGGATTTGGAGTCCGGTGCTCTAACCGTTAGAGCTACTGGCCTACATAATAACAGTCTCTATTTGGTTTCCTTATGAAGGGTATGGGTACGACAAAATGGACAGTACTTCTTAAATTGCAATTTATCTGGAGTTCTTCTTTTGTTTTTTGAAGTTGTGTAATTTCGATGCTTGCATATTGTACAAGCTAAGGTAATAATATCCCTCATATATATAACCTTATTCCATTATATCACTTATTACTCCAGCACCAACTGTCTTACCGCCTTCTCG